>DATLUU010000731.1:0-4626 GCA_035577885.1 Verrucomicrobiia bacterium | reverse complement strand
TGGCGACCGCGGCCGTCCTCAGTCCTTCCTCAGAAGAGCCGCCGCCGGCGAGACGGCGCTCCCATCAGCGCGCCCATGATCCCGCGCGCCACCTGCGTCGTGACCCGGCCCGCGATCATGCGGCCGAGCGGCGAGTTGATGGCGGCGCCGATCGCGGCGAGCGCGCCGCCCGCCAAGAGCTCCGGCGACGGCGTGTTCGTGGTGCCGACCATCGGCGCCGGCGCGGGCGGCCCCGGCGCCATGCGCGCCAGCAGCCGCTCGCGCGCGCTGTCGGGGTCGACCGCGGTGGCGTAGTGCTTCACCTGCTCCGAGCGCGCCAGGCGCTCGTTCAGCTCGGCGTCGGTGAGCGGTCCCATGCGCGTGGCGGGCGGGATCATGCGGGTCGCGAACGGCATCGTCGGCGTGCCCGCGGGCGTGAGGACGGTGACGAGTGCCTCCCCGATCCCCAGCGAGGTGAGCGTCTTCTCCACGTCGTAGTGCGGCGTGTTCGGGAACGTGCGTGCCGCCGCCCTCAACGCCTGCTCGTCGTCGGGCGTGAACGCGCGCAGCGCGTGCTGCACGCGGTGGCCCAGCTGGCCGAGCACGTCCGCCGGGATGTCCTTCGGGCTCTGGGTGACGAAATACACGCCCACTCCCTTCGAGCGCACGAGCCGCACCACCTGCTGCACCTGGTCGAGGAACGCCTTGCTCGCGCCGTCGAACAACAGGTGGGCCTCGTCGAAGAAGAACACCAGCTTCGGCTTGTCCACGTCCCCCACCTCGGGCAGGTCGTGATAGAGGCGCGCCAGCATCCACATCATGAACGTCGAGAACAGCGCCGGCTTGTCCTGCACGTCCTGCAGCTCCAGCACGGAGATGAGCCCCGAGCCGGACCCGCCTTCGGCGGGTGCCCGTTCGATGTGGAACAAGTCCTCGAGCTCGAACTCGGGCTCGCCCAGGAACGCGCCCGCGCCCATCTGCTCCAGCTCCACCATCTCGCGCAGCAGCACGCCCACGGTGGCCTTGGACATCGCCCCGTACTGCGCGAGCGACGACGCGCCCGCGTCGGAGGTGAGGTACTGGAGCACGGCGCGCAGGTCGGCGAAGTCGATCAGCGGCAGCTTCTGGTCGTCGCTGAACTTGAACACCAGCGCCAGCACGCTCGCCTGGGTCTCGTTCAATCCCAGCACGCGCGCAAGGAGTAAAGGCCCGAAGCTCGAGATCGTCGCCCGGAGCTGGGCACCCCTGCTCCCCGTCAGGCTCAGGTACTCGACCGGCCGCGCCGCGCCCTGCCACGCCCAGCCGGTCTCCGTGGCGCGCTGCGTGATGCGGTCGTTCGCCTGACCCGCAGTACCCATCCCGGAGAGATCGCCCTTCAAGTCGGCGAGGAACACGGGCACGCCCGCGGCCGAGAACTGCTCCGCCATCAGCTGCAGCGATTTCGTCTTGCCCGTGCCCGTGGCGCCCGCGATCAGCCCGTGCCGGTTCGCCATCGCCAGCGGCAGCCGCACCAGCGGCTCCGGCGCACACTCGCCGCCGTGCACCACGGCACCGAGCGTGATCGCGGAGCCGCCGGCCGGGAACGCCGCGCGCGCGTCAGCGAGGACCTTCGCGTCCATCGGTGCCTCAGCCCTCGAGCTTGTAGATCTCGCGCCGACCCTGGTCCACGAGGTCGTGGTAGCCCTGCATGATGGTCTCGAACTGCTTCATGTCGGACTCCTTCTGGCCCTCGCCCGACATCATCTTCTCGAACGATTCGATGCTCGGCACCTCCATCTCCGAGACCACCGTCCAGTATCGCTCGGCGCTCATGTCGGTCATGATCTTCATCTTCCCCATGCCCATCTTCTCGTTCAGCTTGGACATGGCGAGGAACTTCTCGACCAGCGGACGCACCTTGCCGGGCTTGCAGTACATGATGTCGCGGATGAGCAGCATGACGACTCCTCGTGGGGTTCGGGGTGGACGGTTCAGGCGCTGCGAAGCGGCGAACCTAGGCTCGCGTCGCGCGCCGGGCAAGCGCGATTCTAACGGGCGCGGGGCCCGAAATGTGACACCAGGTAACCCCGCAGCGAGTCGTGCTCCGCGGGCGTCGGCTGGATGCCCCATTTCTCCATCTGCGCGAGCGTCTTCTCCCAGCCGGTGGAGTCCTTCGCCTGCTGGGTCGCGAGCATGGGCGCGTGGCAGTTCTGGCAGTAGCGCTCGGCGAGCGCCTGGCCCGGGCCTTCGGGGAAGGCGGCCGGGTACACCTCGCGCCGCGGCGGGCCCTTGTCCCCCGCCGACCACGCCGCACCGGCGGCGATCGCCGCCAGCAGCACCGCCACCGCCGCGCGCCTAGAGAACACGGAACGTCACCCGGTGGATGGAGTTGTTGCCGTAGCCCGAGGCGTTGGCGCGCGCCTCGAGCGGCTGCTGCTGCCCGTTACCGTCGATCGCGCGCGCCATCACCGACACCACCCCGTGCTGCTCGACCGGCAGGTCGAGCGACCACGACCGCCACGAGGTGGGCGACATCGCCGGGTCGAGGAACGCGGGCCGCCAGCTCTTGCCGTCGTCGAGCGACAACTCCACCAGGCGCACGGCCGATGGCCCGCCCCAGGCGAAGCCCGAAAAGCGCACCGAGCCGCCCCCGAGCCGGCTCCCCTCCTGCGGCCAGGTGATGATCGACTTCACCTTGAGCTCCTGGACCGGGGGCGCGGTCGCGGGATCCTCGCCCGGGTAGACGTAGTGGTAGCCCTTGGCGATCCAGTGGTTGTCGGACGGCGTCGCCTCGACGCGGATGCGCGTCACCCACTTGGTGGACGCCATGCCGAACCATCCCGGCACGATGATGCGCGCCGGGCCGCCGTGAAGGCGTGGCAGCGGCGAGCCGTTCATGCGCAACGCCAGCATCGTGTCCTGGAGCGCCTTCTCGATGGGGATGCTGCGCAGGAATGGGGGCACGCCCGGAAGCGGCGCGCGATCGGCGGCCTCGAACCAGATGTGCTTCGCCTCCGGCTTCAACTCCGCCTCGTAGAGGAGGGTCGAGAGCAGCGGCCCCGCCCAGCGGGCGTTGCCCACGGCCCCGCGCTCCCACTGCGTGCCCGCGGTGTTCGCGAGCTTGTAGAGCCCGCGACCGTTGCCGGCGCACTCGAGCACGTGCACCGCGTCCGTCTGCGGCGCCTTCTTCAACTCGGAGAGCGGCAGCGACAGCGGGCGCTCGACGAGCCCGGTCACCTCGAGCCGCCAGGCCGAAATGTCAACCTCGGGCACCGGGAAGTGGCTGCGCACGAAGAAGCGCTCGTTGCTCGTGTAGTAAGCCTGTCCCAGCGCCTCGAGCGTGGTCTCCCAGTGCTCCGGCCAGGTGTTGCGCACGATCAGCGCCGGCGCGGACGACTTCGGATCCTTGGCCCAGGCCGGCCATGGCTCGAGCGCGCGGCCGGCGAGCACGGCGGCGCCTGAGAGACCCAGCGTTCGGAGGAAGTCGCGGCGCTTGATCACGGCGCGCACACTAACCCATGAGCGCGCGCTGCGACCACGCGGGACCGGAAATGCGACGAGGGCCCCGGGAAGGAGCCCTCGTCGTCGCCGCCGGCCTGCGCCGGCGCTTCAGTTCACGAAGGTGACGCGCACCTGCCGCGCCTGGCTTCCGATGCGGATGTGGATGAAGTACATGCCGCGCCGGACTTGAAGTCCCGAGGCATCGCGACCGTCCCAGGCCACGTCGTGCCGGCCCGGACCGTACACGCCGCCCGCGAGCTGCTTCACCTTGCGCCCGGTGACGTCGTAGACGCTGATGTCCACGGGATCCCCGCCATCGCCCACGGCGAACGCCATGTGCATGCCGTTCGTGAACGGGTTGGGCATCGGCCGCTCGAGCGGCGTCATGCCCTGCATCGAGCCGCCGTTCGCATCCATCGTGCCGGCACCGAGCGTACCCGCCCTGCCGCCCGTGCTGCTGCCCGTGCCACCGTCCGGAGTGCCGCCCGTGGTGCCGCCGCCCGGCGTCGGGGCGCCGGTCGGAGCCGGGTCGCCGCCCGTGCCGCCGGTGCCGCCGCCGCTGAGTCCGCCGCGGAGGATGATGCCATCGCCGCCGCCGTCACCGCCCGTGCCGCCGCCCGTGCCACCGCCGCCGCCACCGACGCCGCCGCCCGGCAGGAGCTGCGGCACGCCGATCCAGAAGCCATCGGGATCCGCGTCCACCACCAGCCCGTCGACGACCGTGTGGAAGTCGTAGTGGCAGCCCATGGTCGGATCCATGTACGTGCCGACGAGCGACTTGAGCGAGTACTTGACCGCGACCACGTACACCTTCCCAGGCGTCGCGCCGTGGACGTCGACCGCGGACTGGCCCGGCGAGGTCACCACGCCGCTCCCCAGCGTAGTGCAGTTCTGGTCGTACGGCGTCACCTGGCTCTGGTTGATGTCGATGTACGGGAAGCGTGAGTCGGACTTGATCTGCTGCAGCACGATCGTGAAGTCGGAGCGCGGCGCCCGCACGTCGCTGAAGTAGAAGAACACGCCGGGGGCGACGTTGGCGATGACGTTGTTCGAGATGCTCCACTTGATGTCGGACTGCAGGAGCTCGGCGGCGGTGCCGCTCATGAACTGGTCGCACGTGGTGCTGGTGTGCGCGACCAGGCCCGTGCACTCGCGCCAGTAATAGTG
>DATLUU010000730.1:0-5140 GCA_035577885.1 Verrucomicrobiia bacterium | reverse complement strand
ATAGCTGCGCACCGATTCCGCGCGCGCCTGCGACAGCTTGAGGTTGTAGGCGGCGGCCCCGCGTGAATCGCTGTGTCCCTGCACCTCGAGCTTCAGGTCCGCGAACTTCTCCAGCACCGTGCCCGCCTCGTTGAGCGTGCTCTCCGACTCGGGGAGGAGCTTGGCGCTCGCGGTCTCGAAGTACACGTTCTCGAGTCGGATGCGGCCAACTTCCACCAACTGTCGCTCGGTCTCGGAGACCGGCGCGGGCGGCGGCGGCGCGGGCGCGGGCGGCGGAGTGGGCGCCGCGTGCGGTGACGGCGCCGAGAGCTGCGACGCCGAGCAGCCGTTCTTGTCCACCTTTTCACCGGGCGGTGTCTCCGGGCAGCGGTCGAGCCCGTCGTAGACGCCGTCGTGATCGCTGTCGATGGGGCAGCCCCATTCGTCCACGACCGCGCCGAGCGGCGTGTTGTCGCAACGGTCGATGCGGTCGGGCACGCCATCCTTGTCCAGGTCCACCGCGGGCCAGCGGAAGCACGGCGCCTTCTTGTCGACCTTCTCGAGAGTTTCGGGCAGCTGCGCGAACGCGGGAGCGGCAACGGACGCGGCGAGCAGGACGAACAGACCGAGACGCGGGAGCGAGCGGGCGGTCACGGCGCACCTCCGGACGGGGGATCTGGACGGGGTTGGGCGAACGGCGGCGCATAGACTAGCCTCGCTCGTGATGGCTCGCATCTCATCCCCCAAGCCCCCGCTTCGCACCGGCGCGGGCCGCCTCGCCGCGGCCCTGCTCGCCGCGTGGTTCGCGTGGCCGGCCACGCTGCACGCCACCTGCGCCGCGATTCCCAAGGCCCCGCTCGATGCCGACTCTCCGGCCGGCGTCATCGACCAGCCCGCGCGGGCGTGGACGTTCGACCGCTGGGTGGACACGAAGCCGCTCGCTTTGGACTCGCTCCGCGGCAAGGTCGTGTTGATCCGCTGGTTCAACACCAGCTGCCATTACTGCGGCAACACGCTGCCGGCGCTGGAGACACTGCGCACGCGCTATGAGGGCCAGGGACTGGTCGTGATCGGCGTCTTCCATCCCAAGCCCATCCACAAGGTGAATGATGCGTTCGTGAGGAAGACCGCGCACGAGCTGGGCTTCCACGGGCCGCTCGCCGTGGACGAGCAGTGGAGCACGCTCGACCGCTGGTGGCTCGACGGCCATCCCGACCGCAACTGGACCAGCGTCTCGTTCCTCATCGATCGCGACGGCGTTGTCCGCTGGGTCCATGGCGGCGGCGAATACCATCCCTCGACCGACCCGCGCCATGCCTCGTGCGATGTCCGCTACGCCGAGCTCGAGCGCACCATCCGCCGGCTCCTGGACGACCGCGCGGCCGCACGGTAGCGGTACCATGACCACGCGCGACGTCTACCTGAAAGACGTGTTGGCGGAGTCGCTCGCCGAGCTTCCAGGGCGATCGCCCGCCGCGCGCGAGCTGCTGGCGATGCTGCGCGACGGCTGGGGGCGCGCCGATGGGAAGCGCCCGCGTGCCGCGGTGCGCGGGCTCACCGGCGCAGCGCGCGCCTACCTCGTGTCGTGGCTCCAGCGCGAGCTGGATCGTCCGCTCCTCTACGTGGTCCGCCACGGCGAGGCGTGGGAGACGGCGCGCGACGACGTGGAGTACTTCCGCGGCCGGGCGGCGACGCTGCCGTTCCCGGAGCCGGACGCGCTGCCCTATGACCCCTCGTCGCCCCATCCGAGCGTCACCGCCGAGCGCCTCGACACGCTCGCGCGCCTCGCGAATGGCGACACCGGCGTCGTCGTGTCCACGGTGCGCGGCGTGCTCCAGAAGGTGCCGCGGCCGGCGAAGCTCGCGCGTGCGCTGCTCGCGCTCCGCACCGGCGAGGAGATCGCCCCCGAGCGACTGCTCGAGCGCCTGGTGTTCCTCGGCTACGAGCGCTTCCCCGAGGTGGAGTCCGTGGGCCACTGCGCGCGGCGCGGCGGCATCCTCGACGTCTGGCCGGTGGGCTGGAACGACCCGCTGCGCGTGGAGTTCGACGGCGACTCGATCGCGTCGCTGCGACGCTTCGACGCCGGCACGCAGCGCTCGCTCGAAAAGCTCCAGGCCGCGCGCGTGCTTCCGCGCTACGAGGTCGTGGTCGAGGCGAAGGACGCGGAGACGATCGCCCAACGCCTGCGCGACGCGGGCGACGAAGCGGCGAAGGGCGGGGCGGCGCTGTTCCACGAGGGCATGGAGCGCTTCGCCGGCTACTACGACGCCGAGCTGGGCGGACTCCTGGACCACATGCCGGCCGACACGCTGCTGGTGCTCGACGACCCGGCGGCCCTGGACGAACGCGCCGAGGAGCTTTGGGACGCGGTCCGCCGTGGCTTCGACGAGACGCGCGCACACTATCCGCTCATCTCTCCGCCCGAGCAGCTCTGGCTGCCGGAGGATGCGTGGACGGAGCTCTGCGCCACGCGCCGCGGCGCGGACCTCATGGGCTCGATCGCCAAGTCGGGCGAAGCCTCGCGCTACGCCGCGAGCGTGGTCATGGACTGCGCGCCGCCGGAGGCGCTCCAGCGCTCGATGGAGCGGCTCAAGAACCACCTCGCCGAGCTGTCCGCGAACGACATCACCACGGCCGTGCTCTGCGACAACCAGGGCCAGCGCGACCGCCTGTTCGAGATGCTGGGCGACACCGGCGCCACGCTCGGCGTCGGGCTCGTCTCCGCCGGCTTCACCTGGAAGGACGCCGGCGTCGCGCTGCTCACCGACCACGAGATCTTTTCCAGGTACCGGCGCCGCAGGCGCCGGTCGAAACGTACCGGCGGCCTCACCGCGGCCGAGCTGTCCGCGCTCAAGCCCGGTGACTTCGTCGTCCACGAGGACCACGGCGTCGGCGTCTATCGCGGCATGAAGCGGCTCACGCTCTCGGGCCAGGAGACCGACTGCCTCGAGCTGTCGTACGCGGGCAAGGACGTGCTCTACGTGCCGGTGTTCCAGCTCTCGCTCGTCTCGCGCTACTCGGCGGGCGATGGCGCCAGGCCCGCGATCCACTCGCTCGGGAGCGCCCAGTGGGCCAAGACCAAGGCCCGTGCGCAGCGCGCGATCCAGGACATGGCGGAGAGCCTGTTGAAGGCCTACGCCGCGCGGCGCGCGCTCCCGGGCCACGCGTTCAAGCCCGACACCGTGTGGCAGAAGGAGCTCGAGGCGTCGTTCCCCTACGACGAGACGCCCGACCAGCTCCAGGCGATCGAGGACGTGCGCATCGACATGGAGACGGCGGCGCCCATGGACCGCCTGATCTGCGGCGACGTGGGCTACGGCAAGACCGAGGTCGCGATCCGCGCCGCGTTCAAGGCGGTGCAGGACGGCCGTCAGGTGGCGGTGCTCGTGCCCACGACGATCCTCGCCCAGCAGCACGGCCACACGTTCCGCGAGCGGCTCGCCGATTTCCCGGTCAAGGTCGAGGTGCTGTCGCGCTTCCGCACGCAGAAGGAGCAGAAGGAGGTCGTGGCACGCGTGGCGAAGCAGGACATCGACATCGTCATCGGCACCCACCGGCTGCTGTCGAAGGACGTGAAGTTCGCCAACCTCGGCCTGGTGGTGATCGACGAGGAGCATCGTTTCGGCGTGGCACAGAAGGAGAAGATCCGGCAGCTGACGCGCACCGTGGACGTGCTGGCGCTCACCGCCACGCCCATCCCGCGCACCTTGAACCTCTCGCTCGCCGGCGCGCGCGACATGAGCGTCATCGAGACGCCGCCCGCGAACCGGCTGCCGGTGCACACGGACGTCATGGAGTTCGATCCGGAAGTCGTCACCGACGCCATTCTGCGCGAGGTGGACCGCGGCGGGCAGGTGTTCTACGTGCACAACCGCGTCGAGACCATCTACAACACCGCGGCGCAGCTCGCACACCTGGTGCCGCAGGTGAAGATCGCCGTCGGCCACGGCCAGATGGCCGAGCACCAGATGGAGCAGGTGATGATCGACTTCACCGAAGGCCGCGTCGACGTGCTCGTGGCCACGATGATCATCGAATCCGGCATCGACATCCCCACCGTGAACACGCTCATCGTCGACCGCGCCGACACGCTGGGTCTGGCGCAGCTCTACCAGCTCCGCGGCCGCGTCGGGCGGAGCTCGCACCGCGCCTACGCCTACTTGATGGTCCCGAGCCGGCGCGTGCTCACCGAGGACGCGGAGAAGCGGCTCCGGGTGATCGAGGAGTTCGACGAGCTGGGCGTGGGCTTCAAGGTGGCATTGAAGGACATGGAGATCCGCGGCGCCGGCAACCTGCTGGGCCCCGAGCAGCACGGCCACATCATGGGGCTCGGGTTCGATCTCTACGTGAAGCTATTGGAAGAGGCGGTGGCCGCGCTGCGCGGCGAGGTGGAGGTACTCGCCCCCGAGCCGCGGCTGCTCACGGACTGGAGCGCCTACCTGCCCGACGAGTACGTGCCGGACGAGCACGAGAAGCTGGCGCTCTATCGCCGGCTCGCCGAGACGAAGTCGCCTGCGGCGATCGACGACTTCACGCTCGAGCTGCGTGACCGCTTCGGTGCGCTGCCGGCGCCGGCGGTCTCGCTCGTCGAGCTCCGCCGGCTGCGCGTGCTGGGGCGAGGCACGCCCGGCGGCGGGTCGGCGCCGGTCGAGAGCCTCAAGGTGTTCCAGGACGTGGCCGAGGTGACGCTCCGCCGCCCGCTCCGCCCCGACGAGATCAAGGCGCTCGTCACCGGGCTCGACTTCCAGGCCGAGTTCTTCAGCGGCCGCGAGTTCGGCCTGCGCGTGAGAGGTGAAGGCATCCTGCTGCTCCACCGCGTGCGCGCCGCGCTGCAGGTGCTGCAAACGGCAGGCGGACCCGGCAGCGAGAAGAAGGCTACCGCTCCGCCGTCCGTGCTCCGAGCGTGAGCAGCGCAGGCAGCACGAGCAGCAGCAGCAGCGCCGAGAGCGCGAAGCCGCCGACCACGGCGATCGCGAGGGGTTTCAGGAGCGCGCTCCCGGCGCCGAACCCGAACGCCAGCGGCAGCAGCGCGCCGATGCCGGCGAGCGTGGTCATGAGCACCGGGCGTGCACGCCGCGTCGCCGCCGCCTCGGCCGCGATCGCCGGCGCCAGCCCGCGGTTCAGGTTCTCCGCGTAGGCCAGCACCACGAACGTCGCGTTC
>DATLUU010000729.1:0-3962 GCA_035577885.1 Verrucomicrobiia bacterium | reverse complement strand
CCCCAGGTGGCGGGCGGCACGGGCGCCAACTTCATCACCATTCGCCAGTCCTGGGTCGAGACCACGCCCCGGTGAAGGAGCCGCGATGAGACTGGGGTTGGGGTCGGGCCCGTGGGCAGGGCTCGACATCGGAAGCTACAGCGTGAAGCTGGTGACGCTCGTACCGGGCGGATCGCGCCTGCGCCACGCGGAGGCGATCATTCCGCGCGGTACGGCGAACGACGAGCCGCCCTCGCCCGCGATCCTCGCCGGGCTGATCGACGACTGCATGTCGCGCACGGACCAGTCGCCGCGCGGCTTCCGGGGCATCTCGGTGGCCGTGTCGGGCCCCGACGTGATCGTCAAGCAGATCACGCTGCCGTTCATGGACGAGTCGGAGATCCCGGGGGCGCTGCGCTTCGAGGCGCGCAAGCACCTGCCGTTCGACATCGAGTCCATGGTGCTCGACCACCAGGTGCTGGGGCGCAATGCGAGCGAGCGGAAGATGGACCTGCTGCTGGCCACGGTGTCGCAGGCGCGCCTCGACCGTGCGCTGGCGCCGCTCCGCGAGCTGGGCGTCGAGGCGGGCATCGTCGATGCCGCGCCACTGGCGCTCGCGAACGCGCTCGCGCAATCCGCCGCACGAGACGCCACCGACGATCCCCGCGTGCGGCTGCTGCTCGACGTCGGGCACCGCGAGTCGTGGCTCTCGCTGAGCCACGAGGGCCATCCCCTGTTCACGCGCCGGCTCGCCTGGGGCGGTGAGCAGCTCACCGCGGCGGTGGCCGCCGCGACCGGCGCCTCGATCGAGATGGCCGAGGCGTGGAAGATGGACGCCGGTTCTTCGCTCACGCAGTCGGGCCCCGAGGCGGCCGCGGCGCGCGCCGCGGTCGAGTCGCTGGGTGAGGAGCTGCGGCGGTCGTTCGCGTTCTACCGCACGATCGCGGAGCTTCCCGAGCTGTTCACGCTGCGCCTCTCCGGCGGCACCGCGCGCCTGGCCGGCCTGGCCGAGCGCCTGGGCGAGATCGTCGGCGCGCACGTGAGCGCGTTCTCCCCGCTGGACGGGAGCGAGCGCGGCGCACGCCTCACCGCGGGCGGGCCGCAGTACGCGCAGGCGTACGGGCTGGCGTTGAGGGCCGCATGACCCAGTTCCAGATCAACTTCAGGCGCGAGGCGTTCCGCCGCGAGCGCGCCGAGGCGCGTCGGCGCGCGGTGGGGATCGGCGTCTGGCTCACGTACTTCGGCGTGCTCGCCGTGCTGATCGGGCTCTATGGCCTGAACTGCGCCGCGCTCCAGACGCGCACGGAGCAGCTCGAGCGCCAGCTCGCCCGCCAGCGCTCGCTGCGCCAGGGCGGCAGCGAGTGGGTCGCCTCGGCCACCGACGTCGCGGGCGTGGAGCCCTGGGTGTCCGATGCCGGCCGCTGGCGCGACCTCCTCGGCGCGCTGCCGCGCCTGCTGCCCGACGGCGCGCGGCTGACCGGGATCCAGTTCAACCCGGACGGCGTCACCGGCGGCGAGCGGAAGCTGCTGCTGGACGGCGTGCTGCGCACGGAGCCGCGGCTCGGGGGCACGGCGGGCGTCACCGACTTCGTGAGCACGATCGCGCGCGACTCGCTGTTCGCTTCGCAGTTCCATTCGGTGCGCCTCGTCTCCACGCGCGCGCGCGAGGGCTCGCGGGAAGCCGAGTTCGAGGTGGAGTGCCGATGACGTCGATCGCGCCGCCCTCCGCCGCACCCGTGCTCCGCACGGGTGCCCCGGCCCTGCGCCGGTTCTGGCCCGCACTCGCCGCACTGCTGGTGCTGGCGCTGCTCTCGAGCGTGCACTCGCTGGTGTTCTCGCCGCTCGCGGGCCGCTACCAGCAGCAGCTCCATGCGGCGGGCGACCTGGGCGCGCCGCTCGACCCCAGGCTCGTGCTCGCCCCGCTGCCGCCGCGCGTCACCGACATGCTGCGCAAGAACTCGCTCGCCGAGGCCGAGGCGAACCAGCTGAGCCAGTCGGGTTTCCTCGCCACCGATCTCGTCCGCCGGCTGGCGGCCGCCGCGGGCGGCTGCGGGATCGACGTCGCCGCCTCGGAGCCCGGCGGCGTGACGCAGACCCCGGGCACGGTCGAGGTACGCGCTCAGCTCCGCCTGCGCGGACGCTACGCCCAGGTCGTGAAGCTGATGGACGCGCTCGCGAGCGAGCACTCGCTCTATCGCATCGAGCGGCTGTCCGTGGTGCCGCTCACGGGCGGGCTCGTCGAGTCCAAGATCGAGGTGGCCCGCGTGTTCCTCAAGCGCAGCGGAGCGCCGTCGTGAGCCGCGGTCCCGAAGCCTGGCTGCCGCCGCTCGTGGCGATCGCGGTGCTCATCACCGCCGGAACGCAGACGGTGGCGGCGCTGCGCGTGACCGGCGCGTTCGGCTGGCAGACCGACGCCGTGCCCGTGGCCGTGCCGCCGGCGTACGACGCGGTCAACCGCGCGCTCGACCGCCGCGACCCGCGGCTCGCGCTCGCCGCGGTGCGCGACCCGTTCACGGCGCGCCCCACGGTCGCGGCGCGGCCGCCGGTCCGACCGGTGACGGTCGTCGCCAAGGTCGCGCCGCCGGTCCCCATCCTCACCGCGATCGTCTGGGACAACGATCCGCGAGCACTCGTCCACTGGAAGGACCGGGATTGGACCGTCCGCGAGGGCGGGCTGTTCGACGAGTTCCTGGTGGTGAGCATCACGCGCGACCAGGTGAGCCTGCGGCGGGGCGATGCCACGCTGGTGCTGCAACGCCGTAACCTCGGAGACTGACGTGAATCGCTTCGTGATTCGCTTGCTCGTGCTCGCCGCGCTCGCGGCGGGCCTGCTGCTCCCTCTCCCGACCCGGGCCGAGATCGACCTCGGGCCCATGGTCAGCCTGGACGCCGACGACGCCCTGCTGCCGGCGGTGCTCAAGATCCTCGCCGAGAAGGGCAACCTGAACATCGTCACCGGTCCCGGCGTGGCGGCCGGCCACGTCACGATCCACCTCAAGGACGTGCCCGTGGAGCAGGCGGTCAACCTCGTCGTGCGCGCCGCCGGGCTCGCCTACGAGCGCATCGGCAAC
This sequence comes from Verrucomicrobiia bacterium, assembly GCA_035577885.1. Classification (GTDB taxonomy): domain Bacteria; phylum Eisenbacteria; class RBG-16-71-46; order RBG-16-71-46; family RBG-16-71-46; genus JAIOPA01. Next base: position 912 of record DATLUU010000729.1, on the reverse strand, counting down.
TCGATCCTGGTCGCGGAGGCCAAGTCGCTCCAGGACGAGACCGGGCTCTCCTCGTACACGATCGAGTTGAAGTACGCCGACGCCAGCGAGGTGAAGCTCGCGCTCTCGGGCATCACCGAGAAGATCCAGGTCGACACCGGTGGCAACCGGCTCATCATCGTCACCAGCCCGCGCGTCATCAGCGAGATCCAGCACATCATCGCCGAGATGGACAAGCCCGCGCGCCAGGTCATGCTCGAGGCCCGCGTCGTCGAGGTGAGCACGGACGGGTTGAAGAAGCTCGGCATCGATTGGGACCTGCTGAACCGGCAGGGGTTCACGTTCGTCGAGGGCACGTACGACTCGGTGCGGGTGGACAATCTCTTGAACCCGACGGGCGGCGTGAGTGGGACACTGCAGGCGTTCCCGAACACGCCCGGCACCTACGACATCTGGAAGCTCGGGAACTTCACGCGGCTGCCGATGGTGTTCCAGTCGTTCGTGGACCTGCTGATCCACGACGGCAACGCCAAGGTGCTGGCGCAGCCCAAGCTCGTGACGCTGAACGGCAAGGAGGCGAGCATGCTCGCCGGCCAGCGCATCCCCTACCTCGTGAGCCAGACCGTGTTCGCGGGCGGCGCCGCGGCGCCCACCCAGACGGTGCAGATCGAGGAAGTGGGGATCAAGCTCTCGATCACGCCGCTCATCAACGCCGACGGCTTCATCACCGTGCACATCCGTCCCGAGGTCAGCTCGGTGACCGGCTTCCGCGGTGTCGCCGGAGACCTGCCGGTGGTGTCCACGCGCCAGGCGGAGACCACGGTGCGGTTGAAGGACGGCAGCTCGGTGCTGATCGGCGGGCTGCTGAACCAGGAGAAGACGACGACGATGACCAAGGTGCCGCTGCTCGGGAACGTGCCGTGGCTGGGGGCG
>DATLUU010000728.1:0-5724 GCA_035577885.1 Verrucomicrobiia bacterium | reverse complement strand
CGGCCCACACCACGTCGAGCTCGCCCGACACGGGATCGAGCCGCGCGCCGTAGACGGGATGACCCCAGTGCGGGCTTGCGAGCCCGGGCGCGGTGCGCGTGCTGAGGCAGGCGAGCCAGCGGCGCGCGCGCTCGTGAATCTGCGCCGTGGTGTCGTCCACCTCGTAGGCGAGCGCGGTGACGTGCGTGGACGTGAATGCCCACAGCCGCAGCGCCGAGGAGCCCAGGTAGCGCAGCTCGCCCTCGGGCGTGTTCGCCACGTGCGCCATGCGCGGCAGCCACGCGTCGCGCAGCCGCTCGAAGAAGTCGCGGCCCCAGCGACGCTCGGCGCCCTCGCCCGCCGACTCCAGCGTGCCCTCGCGAGCCGGCGCCGGCGGCGACCACATCCGTCGCCTCGCCGTCTGCTCGATCATGAACCGCACCGCGGGATTGCCTCGATGATGCCCGGTCAGCCGCATGGACGCCTCCACGGAAGGAATGGACGCGTGAACCGTGAGCGAACGACAGGTCTGGGAACGGCGCGAGGTGTGGGGCGGGATGTTCAGCGGACTTCGTAGTTGGGAGCTTCCTTGGTGATCTTCACGTCGTGCGGATGGCTTTCGCGCAGGCCGGCGCCGCTGATGCGCACGAACCTGGTCCGTGTCCGCAACTCCTCGATCGTGGCCACGCCACAATACCCCATCCCGGCCCGCAGGCCCCCGATCAATTGGAAGACGGTGGACGCCAGCGGACCCTTCAGGGGCACGCGGCCCTCGATCCCCTCCGGGACCAGCTTCGAGAGCTCGTCGGTGTTGTCCTGGAAGTAGCGCTCGCGACTGCCCCTGGCGGCCGCCATCGCCGAAAGCGAGCCCATGCCGCGGTAGACCTTGTACTGGCGGCCCTCGTAGAGCACGACCTCGCCCGGGCTCTCCTCGGTGCCGGCGAAGAGCCCGCCCATCATCACCGTGTGCCCGCCGGCGGCGAGCGCCTTCACGAAGTCGCCCGAGTACTTGATGCCGCCGTCGGCGATGATCGGCACCTCGGTGCCCTCGAGCGCCTTCGCCGCCTCGAGCACGGCGGTGATCTGCGCCATGCCGGCGCCGGTGACGACGCGGGTGGTGCAGATGGCGCCGGGGCCCATGCCCACCTTCACCGCGTCGGCGCCGGCATCGGCCACGGCGCGCGCGCCCTCGGCGGTGCCGACGTTGCCCACGACCAGCTCCGCTTCGGGGAGCAGCTGCTTCAGCCGCTTCGTCACCTCGAGCACGCCGCTCGAATGGCCGTGCGCGCTGTCCACGACCAGCGCGTCGGCGCCGGCGCGCGCCAGCTCCTGCGCGCGCTCGGCGTAGTCGCCGGCCGCGCCCACGGCGGCCGCCACGCGCAGCCGGCCGAGCGAGTCCTTGCACGCCTGCGGGTGCTTGATGCGCTTCTCGATGTCCTTCACCGTGATCAGACCTTTCAGCATCATGCGCTCGTCCACCACGGGCAGCTTCTCGATCCGGTGCTTGGCGAGGATGGCGCGCGCGGACTCGAGCGTCGTGCCCACCGGGGCGGTGATGAGCCGGGCGCGGGTCATGACCTCGCTCACGCGCACCGAGTCGTCGTCCTCGAAGCGCAGGTCGCGGTTGGTGAGGATGCCCACCAGTTTCCCGCTCTCGGTGATGGGCACGCCCGAGATGTGGAAGCGCGCCATGAGCGCGCGCGCCTCCCCGAGCGTGGCCGCGGCACCGAGCGTGACGGGATCGGTGATCATGCCGCTCTCGCTGCGCTTCACGCGGTCCACCTGCGCCACCTGCTCCTCGATGGAGAGGTTCTTGTGGATGACGCCGATGCCCCCGAGCCGCGCCAGGGCGATCGCCAGCGCCGACTCGGTGACCGTGTCCATCGCCGCGCTCACCACGGGGATGTTCACCGCGATCTTGCGGCTGAAGCGCGAGCGCGTGTCCACGTCGCGCGGATGCACGGCGGCGTAGCGGGGCACGAGCAGCACGTCGTCGAACGTCAGCGCCTCGGGGCCGACCTTCTCCGTCCACGACACCCGGTCACTCACCCGCGCGTTCTCCTGAGACGCACACGCCTCCGCCGCGGCACCGCCGGGTCCGCAGGGTACAACCTCGAGAGCGACCGCGCGCACCCGTGCTCGCCGGGCGCGCTGCGCGGTCGCACGCCATCAGGGCGTGAGCCCCGGCTTGGTGCTCTTCGGCTTGGGCTTGCGGAAGTCGTAGTAGTAGTGCGCGCCGATGCGGGCCTCGATCGCCTGCGGGTTGTCGTTCCAGCCCGCCTGCCAGCGCACGTCCGACTTCGCGAACGCGATGTGCCAGGCGGCGGTGACCTCGATCGAGGTGTTGGACAGCTTCTTCATGAACTTCTCGTAGCCGAACTCGGCCGAGCCGCCCATGTGCGTGCCGGAGTGGAGCTCGAGGCTGATCGGGTCCTTCAACACCTTGCGATGGTTCTCGATGACCACGCGGTAGATGGAGGGCCCGATGCCGACGTGCCAGCGCGTGCGGCCTCCGGTGTTGAACCACTGCAGCTGCGAGTCGGCGCCGATCAGCTGCGTGAGGTAGAACTCCTTGGACGTGCCCTCGCCGGGGAAGTTCAGGTCCTCGTACGGCGCGTTCGCGTGCGAGACGTAGCCGTTCCAGGTGAAGTAGGGGCTCACCTGCCAGCCCCAGTGGGTGCTCGACTGGTAGCGGAAGTGCCCCATGAACGTGAGCCGGGGCTGGGAGCCCTTGGAGTAGTCGCCGCCCGCGAACATCCACGAGCTGCCGATCTGGCCGCCGATGGCGCCGCGGCCGGGGATCGCTCCCTTGGTGGGGATGGGCTTGACGCTGGCTGCGGTGGAATCCCCCTGGGCCTGTGCGACGCCGGCACCGAAAAGCCACAGCAGGGCCACGACGCTCGCCGCGCGAGCGCGAGAATTCATGCTTGGGCAGCTCCGAGGAATGCGGAAGAAGGGTGGCCCGGTTCGGTAGGCGCGGCACATTAGGCGGCGCGCTCGTGGGGTGTCAACGTCGACCTGCGGACGCGTGCGCCGCGTGGTCGACGAGGCGCGCGGCGCAACCCGGGGTGATCCGGGAGCGCGGTGCGGGTACGCGTCTTGCCCGCGGGCACGCGGCCTCGCCGGCGGGGATCCCACCTCACCCTCCCGCCATCACCACCTCACCCCGACCCACCCACCAAGCTCCAAGGGCAACTCTTCCTTCGGGGCCGGCCGCCAACCGGCCCCTGTCCCGGCCGGCGAGGCCACGACAGCAAGCCCGAAGCTCGGCGGCGCGATCCGCCTGACGCGTCGGTGGCGCGATCCGGCCCGAGCTCGGCGCCCAACCCGCGGTGGCGCGATGCGTTGACACTGCTCGTGAGCCGCCCGTAAGCTCCCGCCCTCATTTTTCTCACGCGCGCCGGGAGGGCCTTCCGCCTTCCCGGCGGTCGAACGTCTGGGGGAAGTCCATGAGCCGCACGGATCAGGGCAAGCTGCTCGGCGTGGTGCTGGTGACGATCGCGTCGCTGTGGCTGCTCTACCCGTCCTACCAGTACTACACGATGTCGCCGACCCAGCGGCAGGCCATGGACACGGCGAAGCTCGGCAAGCTCCGCAAGAAGGCCATCCACCTCGGGCTCGACCTCCAGGGCGGCATGCAGCTGCTGCTCGAAGTGGACAAGTCGCGTCTCTCGCCCGCCGAGGCGAAGGACGCGGTCGAGCGCGCCCGCGAGATCATCAACAACCGCATCGACCAGTTCGGTGTCGCCGAGCCGCTGATCCAGATCGAGGGTCAGGACCGGATCGCGATACAGCTCCCGGGCCTCACCGACCCCGAGCGCGCCAAGGAGCTGATCGGCAAGACCGCGCTCCTCGAGTTCAAGCTCGTGCGCAGCGCCGACGAGCAGCGCACGCTCTACCAGCGACTGGACAGCTGGCTCGCCGCGCGCCGCGTCGTGCCCTCCACCGACTCGGCGCTGGCGAAGACGCCGCTCACCGGGCTGATGATCGACAACGGGTTCTTCCGCAAGGAGGACGTGCCCAGCGTCCAGAAGCTGCTGGCGACGACCGGTATCGACTCGCTGGTGCCCACCGACACCCAGCTCCTCTGGGGCGGAGAGGACGAGGCGCGCTCGGGCATGACCGGCCGCTCGCTCTACGTGCTCAAGAAGGACGCGGAGCTGACCGGCGGCTCGGTGGCGAGCGCCGAGGCCGCGGTGGGCCTGGAGAGCACGAACCCCGGCGCCTGGGGCGTGAGCATGAAGATGACGCCCAAGGGCCGCGCCGACTTCGCGCGCGTCACCGGCAACAACGTCGGCCGCCAGCTCGCGATCATCCTCGACGGCGTCGTCCAGTCGGCGCCGTTCATCCGCGACCGCATCCCCTCGGGCGACGCCTCGATCACCGGCGGCAGCTTCGACGTGAACACGGCGAAGGACCTGGCGATCGTGCTCCGCGCCGGCGCGCTGCCCGCCCCGGTCAAGTCGCTCGCCGAGAACACGGTCGGCCCCTCGCTCGGCTCGGACTCGATCCGCGAGGGCCTCACCGCCGGCGTCATCGGCACGGTGATGGTGGTGGCGTTCATGGCCATCTACTACCAGCTCTCGGGCCTGGTCGCGATCGCGGCGCTGGCCTTGAACCTGCTCTACCTCGTGGCGGCGATGGCCTACTTCGGCGCCACGCTCACGCTGCCCGGCATCGCCGGCATCGTGCTCACCGTGGGCATGGCCGTGGACACGAACGTGCTCATCTTCGAGCGCATCCGCGAGGAGCTGCGGCACGGCCGCAGCATCCACGAGTCGGTGCGGCTCGGCTACGACCGCGCGTTCCGCACCATCTTCGACGCCCACTCGACGACGCTGATCTCCGCGCTGTTCCTGTTCCAGTTCGGCACCGGGCCCATCAAGGGCTTCGCGGTCACGCTCAGCATCGGGCTGCTCGCGAACCTGTTCACCGCCGTGGTGTTCACGCGGATGATCTACGACTACTGGCTCGGCCGCGGCAAGGTCGAGCGCCTCAGTATCTGAGCGAGGACGGCCCCCACATGCTCCAGTTGCTGGTCGGCACCGACATCCCGTTCATGCGGTACCGGCGCTTCGCCTACGTGTTCTCGTCGCTGATCGTCGCCGCGGCCTTGGCGTGGTTCTTCGTCAAGGGCCCGCGCTACGGCGTCGACTTCACCGGCGGCACGCTGCTGCAGATCCGCACCAACCAGGTCGTGCACGCCGACCAGATGCGCAACGCGCTCGAGGCCGAGGGCATCCAGGCCGAGCTGCAGCAGATGACCGGCGACAACCCGAATGAGTACCTGCTCCGGTTCCGCACCCAGGGCGATCCCGTCCGGCAGGTCCAGGACGCGATCTCCAAGCACCTGCCGGGCGTGACGATGGAGCTGCGCGGCAACCAGACGGTCGGGCCCAAGGTGGGCAGCGACCTGCGGCAGAAGGCCATCATGGCCATCCTCACCAGCCTCGGCGCCATCCTCGTCTACGTGGGGATCCGCTACGAGTTCAAGTTCGCGCTGGGCGGCGTGGCCGCGTTGTTCCATGATGTACTGGTCACCCTGGGATTCCTCATGTTCACCGGGCGCGAGGTCTCCCTCACCGTGGTCGCTGCATTGCTCACCATCGCCGGCTACTCGATCAACGACACCATCGTGGTGTTCGACCGCATCCGCGAACGCGCGAAGGCGCTCCGCAAGGAGAGGCACTCGCGCGTCATGGACATCGCGGTCAACGAGACGCTGTCGCGAACGGTGATCACGGC
>DATLUU010000727.1:0-2148 GCA_035577885.1 Verrucomicrobiia bacterium | reverse complement strand
GCCGACCTGCCGGTCGCCGAGGAGTGCCTCGTCACCGCGCGCGCCATGGGGAGCCGCGCCGAGCTGATCGCCGACGTGGGCGTGGCGGGCCTTCACCGGCTGCTCTCGCATCGCGCCCGGCTCCGCGCCGCGCGCGTGCTGGTGGTGGTGGCCGGGCTCGAGGGTGCGCTCCCGAGCGTGGTGGGCGGGCTCACCGACCGGCCGCTCATCGCGGTGCCCACGAGCATCGGCTACGGTTCGCACTTGAAAGGCGTGGCGCCCCTGCTCGCCATGCTCAACTCGTGCGCTGCGGGGGTCACGGTGGTGAACATCGACAACGGCTTCGGCGCCGGCTACGCGGCGCACCTGATCAATGTGGGAGCTCGCAGGTAGTGCCCGATCACGCTCATTTCGACTGCGTCTCCGGCGTCGCCGGTGACATGACGCTGGCCGCCCTCGTCTCCGCCGGCTGGCCGGCCGCCGAGCTCGAGCGAGTGCCCGCGCGCCTCGAGCTGGAGGGCGTTCGCGTGCAGGTGCGCGACGTCCGCCGCGGGCCGTTCGCGGCGCGCCACGTGAGCGTCGAGTTCCCGGAGAAGCAGCCCCATCGCCACCTCCACCACGTGGAGGCCATCCTCGACCAGGCCGACCTGCCGGCGACCGTGCGCGAGCGGGCGAAGCAGGTGTTCCGCCGGCTCGCCGAGGCCGAGGCCGAGGTGCACGGCACCACGGTGCAGAAGGTGCACTTCCACGAGGTGGGGGCGGTGGACGCCATCGTCGACATCGCCGGCGCGCTCCTGGGGCTCGACTCGCTGGGCGTGCGATCGGTGAGCGCCTCCGTGCTGCCGCTCGGGCGCGGCTCGGTGGACTCCCAGCACGGCCGGATCCCGGTGCCGGCACCGGCCACGGCGCTGCTGCTCCGCGGTGTCCCCGTCCGCGGCGGTCCCGTGGAGGCCGAGCTCGTCACCCCCACGGGGGCAGCCCTCCTCACCACGCTCGCCGGAAGCTGGGGGGACGCGCCGGCGTTCAGGCTCACCGCCGTGGGGACGGGCGCGGGCACGCGCGAGTTCCCTGACCACCCGAACATCCTGCGCCTGCTCCTGGGCGAGCTGGACCCGGCCCTGACGCAGCCTCAGGGCGAGCGCCGTGTGGCGGTGCTCGAGACCGCGATCGACGACGAGAATCCGCAGTTCCTGGCCGCCGCCGTCACCGAGCTCCTCGCCCAGGGCGCACTCGACGCCATGGTGGCTCCCGTGACCATGAAGAAGGGGCGGAGCGGCATGTGGCTCGTGGTGATCTGCGAGCCCGCCGACGCGGCCCGGCTCGCCACGACCGTGCTCACGCACACGAGCTCGCTCGGGGTGCGGGTGCGTGAGGAGCGCCGTATCGAGTTGCCCCGGAAGGTATTGACCGTCTCGACACCGTTCGGGTCCATCCAGGTGAAGCTCGCAGTTCTCCCGGGAGGGAATGCGCGTGCGGTCCCGGAGTTCGAATCGGTGCTCCAGGCCGCGAGGCGTTCCGGGGCGTCGGTGCACGAGGTCTCCCTGGCGGCGATGAGGGCGTTCGAGGAGTTGCCGGCAGGCTCGTGAACGGGTCCATCCGTGAGGTTGGTAACCCCGGCAGTGCGTTGTCATTCCGCGTCTTGTGACCGGTGAAATGACATGACCTATGGGAAAAAACGGATTGACAGATACATGAACCCCGCCTAGCCTTTCCTCCGTGCTGGGGTCCGGGGATCGTTCCCTCCGCCCCTCATTGCACCTCAGAGTTCCGCGGCGCTTCGTTCCGCGTGTCGACTGGCAGCGGTCGCCCGCACGAAGCGCTCACGACGAGATATCGCACAAATGGGTCCGTCGCCCCCCCGAACTGCCTAAGGGGAACGCCGGACAGCGGAAAGGGGGGACTGATTCGGTCGTGCAGCCAAAGCCGTCGGAATGCTCTCTAGAGTCGAGCGTCCGTCGGCGATTTGTTTTTGGCGACACCTCGCTCGCAATCCGTACTTCGGAAGACTTCGCATTGCCCATGCATTGCGACGATGGAGGTAGTCACATGAAGAAGCCGTTCGTCGCGCTGCTGCTCCTTATGGGAGCCGCCGCGATGCTGGCCACGAGCGCGTTCGCTCAGTCCGACGATGTCGGTCTGAAGCTTCAGAACGCCAAGATGGTCAAGGAG
>DATLUU010000726.1:0-2012 GCA_035577885.1 Verrucomicrobiia bacterium | reverse complement strand
CCGCCGGGGGCATGCCGCTCGACGCGCCGGCGGCGGGAGGAGCGGCGGACTGCTGCGCGGGCTGCACCGAGCCCTTCCACGCCACGAAGCCCAGCACGAGCAGCCCCACCACCAGCACGGCGCCGATCCAACGGACCATGTCGCGTTCCCTCTCCCAAGGTGGACGAACGGGATCCCGAACCGAGCCTAACGGTATCCGCGTGCGGCCGCGACTGGTGACACTAGAGCTCGAGCGCCATCTCGAACTGGGCCGCGGTCGGCGCGGCCCCGCGCGAGCGCAGCGCGGCGACGGCCGGGTCGTCGTCGGGCACGTTCAGGTAGCGGAGCACGGTGACGCCGGCGCGCCCGCGGATGGCGTCCAGCAGCGCGCCCGCCGCGCGGTCGCTGGCGGCGGCGAGCTGGAGCACGCTGGCGCGGCCGTCGGTGACGCGGTAGATCGCAACGCCCGCGTCGCCCGCATCACTACGGCTCGTCCGCACCGCTCGCAGCGCCGGCGTGGAGACGTCGAGCCGGTCGACGGTCGCGTCCTCGCGCTGCCATGGCTCGGGCGCGCGCCGCGCCGCGGCGACGCGCGGTCGCGCGGCCCGCGGGTCGCAGGCTTCGACCGGCACCGCCGGCCCGGAGGCCGGCGCGTCCCACTGCCACACCTCGAGCCGCCGGAACGTGCGGAAGCCGAGCTTCTCGTAGAGCAGGCGCGCGCGCGCGTTCGGCTCCAGGACTTCGAGCTGCACGCGCTTCACACCCGCCTCACGTGCAGAGTCGAGCAGCGCGCGCATCAGCTGCTCGCCGACGCCGGCGCGCCTCGCCTCGGCCGCGACACCCATGCCACCCACCCATGCGCGCGTGCCGCGCACGGCCAGCATCGCCAGGCCGATCGGGCGGTCGTCGCGCCAGGCGATCCGCGAGCGTTCGGGGGAGAGGTCGAACGCCTCGTACATGAACGCCACCGCGCCCTCGTCCACGTGCAGCGGCACCTCGTAGCCCTCGTAGGCGCGATTGAAGAGGTCGGCGAGCGCGGGCAGGGCGAGCTCGGTGGCGGGCGTGAGCGCGATCGGCGCCGTCGCTGTCAAGACCCCTCCAATTCCATGACCCGCGCGTGTGGGTGCCGCGTCCGAAGGCTTCACCGGAACGCCGTGGCGAAGGCGGCCCGACTGGGCCAGAATAGCCCATCCCGAGTCGCCCACATGCGGTGAAGCCGCGCCCACGCACCCCGGGCCCGGCGGCCTTCGAAGGAGGACCCGATGAACGCTCGACCGCTGCTGCCGTTGCTCCTGATCACGCTCGTCGCCACACCGGCGCTGGCCTCGTTCGGCAGCAAGCCCGAGACGCCGCCGCCGAGCTCGCCCAGCTCACCGCCGGAGGCGAGCGAGCAGAAGACGCCGCGCCAGGAGGCGGAGGCGCTCTACAACGACGCCTACAACGACGTCGCCAAGGCGAAGGACATGCTCACCGGCGACTCGCCCGACAAGAAGAAGGCGAACAAGCTGTTCAAGCGCGCGATCGACCACGCGGACGACGCGCTCAAGCTCGACGCCAACTACTACGAGGCGCTGAACCTGCAGGGCTTCTCGTGGCGGAAGCTCGGCAACTACAAGAAGTCGCTGGAGGCGTACGCGGCGTGCCTGAAGATCCAGCCCGACTACGCGCCGGCGCGCGAGTACTACGGCCAGGCGCTGCTGGAGAGCGGCGACCGCGAGGGCGCGCAGGCGCAGCTCGCGTACCTGAAGCAGCTCAAGGCCGACGACCTGGCGAAGCAGCTCGAGGACGCGATCGCGGCGGCGCCGACCGCTGACGACGCGAAGGCGTCGAAGAAGTCCAAATCGTAGGACGGCGAGACCGCGTGCGGCGGGCAGTAGCAACGCTGCACTCGGGCGTTTGCAAACGCAGCTAGTGGACGATCGAGACCGGGCGTGTCTCGCGCACGCTCCCCGCCTGCAGACGTATGAAATAGCGGCCGCTCTGCTGCAGGCGGCCGTCGGTGCCGCGGCCGTCCCAGCGGAACGGGTACTCGC
>DATLUU010000725.1:0-3014 GCA_035577885.1 Verrucomicrobiia bacterium | reverse complement strand
GTCGATGAGCAGCGCTATCACCGGTTCCACGAACAGCAGCGTCGAAACGGCGGTCAGCGTCATGTGGCGCAGGAGGTAGAAGTAGAGCGAGAACGCCACCACCGATCCGAAGATCGCCAGATAGAGCAGTGCGAACGTCGGCTGAGGCGGCGGCGGCCACGGCGGCAGATGCCGCTCGGACGCCAGCGCGCACCACGATCAGCGCCGTGACGAGGGGCAGCGTGCCGAAGATCACGGCCGCGACGCCGCCGGTGATGTGGGTCTCGCTCGCGTACACGAGCGCGTAGGCGAGGCCGCAGAGCACCCCGGCCGCGGCCACCCAGCCCAATTGGCGCCACCCCACCGGACCTCGCCCCACCACCTTGAGCCCCGCGAGCACGCCCAGCACCGCGACCGCGACGAAGAACCGGATCGCCGCGCCCGCGAGCGTCGGGTACCCGCCGCGCGCGATGCAGACCCGGATCGCGAACCAGGTAGTGCCCCAGATCAGCGCGCAGCCAAGGTAGGCGAGCGCCGTCAGGCCGGGGACGGATGCACGCATGCGAGCGCCTCTCACCGTGGCATACGCGAAAGGATCGCCTCGAGCGCTGGACCGCGACCCGATCGCCGGCAGGAGTCGTGCGCACTCGCCATGGCGCAATACTACCGCCCGCGATCCGCCCCCATCGCTGGCGCGGGCCGGTCCCGCAGGCGTAGGTTCAGTTCCCGAGCATGAGCCCACGCCGATATCCACGGCCGTATCGACCCCCGGCGCTGCCCGGCGCGCCCAGCCTCCGGCGGATCTTCCGCGCGCTCGTGTGCCTGGCGCTGATCGCATCCGCGTCCGCGTGGCGCTTATCGGTGGCACACGCCGCGCCGCAACCCGAGCTGCGCTGGGGCGGTGACGCCGAGGGCGGCGCGCCGTACGTCGAGGCCGACCCGGCCGATCCCTCGCGCGTCGTCGGCTTCGACGTGGAGATCGCGCAGTTGCTCGCCGCCGGCCTCGGCCGCACTCCGCGCTTCATCCAGGCCGGGTTCACGAGTATCGACGCGTCGGTCGCGCGCGGGGATTTCGACGTCGCCCTGAGCGGGATCGAGGACAGCCCGGCCCGGCGCGCGCGCCTCGCGGTCACGATTCCCTACTACGAGTTCCGCGAGGTGCTGACCGTGCGCGCGGCCGACACGGGCCGCTTCCGCTCGCTGTCCGATCTGCGAGGCAAGCGCGTCGCCACGCTCGGCGCGACGCTGGCGTACGACCTGCTCGTCGAGGCGCAGGCCCGCGACGGGATAATCCCCGTCACCTACGAAGACGACGTGCATCCCTACAGCGACCTGGTGCTCGGGCGCGTGGACGCGGTGGTGCTCGACCAGATCCTGGCGCAGCGCGGAACCCGGCGGAACGCCGGCCTGGTGAACCAGGACGCGCCGCTGGCCGTGGGCCACTACGTCGGGATCCTCGCCCCGGGGAGCACCGCGCTGCGCGACCGGATGAATGCGATCCTGCGCGACGCCATGCGCGATGGGCGGCTCGAGGCGATCCTCAGGAAGTGGGCGGTGTGGAATGAAGACCAGCCGCGTCTCTATGCGCACCTGCTGCAGGACCCATCACCGGATCCGGTGGCGCCATCGAGCCTCGCACCCGTGGGCAGCACGCCCCGGGCGGGAGCCATGCAGGCGGCGCGCCGCTACCTTCCCGCACTGCTGAGCGCCACGCTCGTGACGGTGGTGCTGTCCTGCCTGTCCATGGCGCTCGCGGTCCTGCTCGGCGTGTTGATCGCGAGCGGACGTATCTATGGAGCGCGTCCGCTTCGCGTCCTGCTCACGGCGTGGGTGGAGCTGATCCGCGGCACGCCGCTCCTGCTCCAGCTCTTCGTCCTCTACTTCGGCCTCGCGGCGTTCGTCCAGCTCCCGGCGTTCGTGGCCGCGCTGCTCGGCCTCGGTCTCAACTACTCCGCCTACGAGAGCGAGATCTACCGCGGCGCGCTCGAAGCCGTTCCCCCCGGCCAGCTCGATGCGGGGCGCACGCTGGGCCTGAGCGAGCGCCAGATCCTGGTGCTGGTGCGCGCCCCGCAGGCGTTCCGGCTCGCGCTCGCGCCGATGACCAACGACTTCGTCGCTCTGCTCAAGGACAGCTCGCTGGTCTCGGTGATCACCGTGGTCGAGCTGACCAAGCAGACCTCCATCTTCGCCGCGAACATCGGCAGCTGGGTGGTTCCGGGCGCGATGTGCGCGCTCCTCTACCTGGCGCTTTCGCTGCCGCTCGCGCGCGCCGCGCGCCGCATCGAGCGCCGCTGGCACCGCCCCGCGTGACCGTTCTCAAGGTCGAAGCGCTCGAGGTGCGGCGCGGCGCGCGCGCGATCATCTCGGGCATCTCGTTCCACGCCGAGCGCGGCGAGATCGTTGCCATCATGGGGCCCTCCGGAGCGGGCAAGACCACGATCCTGAGGGCGCTCGCCGGGCTCGATCGCATCGCCGGCGGCAGCGTCGACGTGCCGAGACCGGTGGGGATGGTGTTCCAGTTCCATCACCTGTTCGCGAACATGACCGCGCACAAGAACGTGTGGCTGGCACCCGTGCACGTGCTCAAACGCCCGCTCGCGGAGGCCGAGCAGCGGGCGACCGAGCTGCTCGCGGCACTCGGCGTCGGGGAGCGGTCCGCCGCCATGCCGCACGAGCTCTCCGGCGGCGAAGCGCAGCGGGTCGCCATCGCGCGTGCGCTCGCGCTCGAGCCCCAGGTCCTGCTGATGGACGAGCCGACCGCGTCACTGGATCCCGAGCGGCGCGGCGACCTGGCCGCGACGCTCCGCCGGCTCGCCGACGAGGGGCGGACGATCGTGGTCGCGACCCACGACGCCGACTTCGCGCGCGCCTGCGCGCACCGCGTGCTGAACATCGGGGACGGGCGGATCCGCGACGCTCTGGGGCGCGCCGCGCGTGCGGCGGCCCCGGATCCTCACTCGAGCCCGTGACGGCGCAGGCGCACGTAGAGCTGCGTGCGGGTGAGACCCAGCGCCCGCGCCGCCTTCGACTTGTTG
>DATLUU010000724.1:0-7914 GCA_035577885.1 Verrucomicrobiia bacterium | reverse complement strand
TGCATCCCCGGCCTCGCGGCCGGCGACACGCTGACCGTGATGCACGTGGGCTTCGATCCGTGGACGGTGGTGGTGACGCCGATGACGTCGCTCGCGATCGAGCTCCAACCGGTGGGGACGCTGGGACCGAACGCGACGATGCTGACCGGCAAGCCGCAGGCTTCGCCCACATTCAGCGGCGCGCTGCGCGCGCACGCCTTCGCCGACACCGCCCATGCGCCGCGGCCCGACGTCTACGCCGAGCAGTCGTCCGGCATCCGCCAGCTCGTGCGCGACGCGCGCGAGGCCATGGCCATCGCGCAGCGCGAGCACACGGCGCCCGCGTTCGAGAACGCGGCGAAGCAGTGGGCGACCGTGCTCGGCCAGGTGACGGGCGCGCCCGCCGACGATGCCCGCTTCCAGTACGTCTCGGCATTGCGCTCTGCGTATCAATTGGAGCCGACGAGCGAGCGGGAGGCCAGGCTCGGCAAGGCGATCGACGCGTTCCTCGCCCTCGCCCCGGCCACACTGCCCGAGCGGGCAACGGTGGAGCGCTGGAAGACCGAGCTCAGCAGCCGCTGAGACCCCGGTTTCGTGCCGGACCCGCGGCACGCAGCGGGTAGCCCGCCCGCGACATTTTGCTTGAGTAGGGCGGGGCGGCTCCCGCAACCTCACGGGGTTACACCCGTGCTCCCCGACTCGAGTCCCACCCGAGGGTCCTCTCGTGGCCACCGTCAGCGTCCCCGCCGCCGCTCCAGCAGCAGACGCCGTCCCGCGCACACCGGAACAGATCGAGCGCGACTGGTTCGAGAAGGTCTACCAGGGAGATCACGTCAAGCAGCTCACCGCGCGCGCGGTGATCATGGGCATGCTCCTGGGCATGATCATGGCGTGCTCGAATGTCTACATCGGCTTGAAGGCCGGCTGGAGCATGGGCGTCACCATCACCTCGGCGGTGCTGGCGTTCACGTTCTTCCAGATCATCTCGGGCACGATCGGGCCGTGGATGGTGAAGGCGCACAAGGTTCCCGTCATCGGCCCGTTCTTCCAGTGGCTGTGGCCCGAGAACCACTACTCGATCCTCGAGAACAACTGCCTGCAGTCCACCGCGGGCGCCGCCGGCTCGATGACCAGCGGCGGGCTCGTGAACGCGATCCCGGCGCTGATGATGCTGAGCGCGGCATCGATCCCCGCCGACTTCAGCACCCGCTGCCTGTGGCTGATCCCGTGGGTGATGATCATCTGCGCCATGGGCGTGTTCCTCGCCGTGCCCACGAAGCGGCAGATGATCAACGTCGAGGGGCTGCGTTTCCCCACCGGCACCGCGGCCGCGGCCACGCTGCGCGCGCTGCACGAGAAGGGCGGCGAGGCGGCACGCCAGGCGCGCGCGCTCACGCTCGCGGCACTCCTCGGCGCCGTCGTCACCTGGTTCCGGGACGCCGGCGACCTCACGTTCATGAAGGTGCAGCAGATCGCGGGTGCGCCGGCGTGGGCCCCGATCAAGAGCTGGTTCTGGCCGGCGATGCTGCCGTGGTTGAAGCTCCCGCGCCTCGAGTCCGTGTGGGGCACGGCGTGGATCAAGCTCGGCAACTATAAGGACCAGCAGCTGGGCTTGAACCAGGTGACGATGTCGCTCGAGGGCTCGCTGCTGTTCATCGCCGCCGGAGCCATCATGGGCTTCCGTCAGGCGTGGAGCCTGATGCTGGGCGCGTTCATCAACTACGTGATCCTGGCGCCCCACTTCCTGCGCCTGGGCGTGATCGAAGCGCCGAGCTTCCGCAAGATCTCGGCGTGGTCGCTGTGGATCGGCGTGCCGATGATGGTGACCTCCGGCCTGCTCCTGTTCTTCATGAACTGGAAGGCGGTCGCGCGCGCGTTCAGCACGCTCACGAGCTTCCTCGGCGCCAAGCGCGACACGGATGATCCCATGGAGCGCATCGAGGTGCCGGGCTCGTGGTTCATCACCGGCTACGTGATCCTCGGACTCGCCGCGATCGTGCTCGGGCACCAGCTGTTCCACATCCAGTACTGGATGGGCCTGGTCGCCGTGATCGCCACGTTCTTCCTGGTCGTGGTCTCGGCGCGCGCCACCGGCGAGACCGACATCACCCCGGTCGGGCCCCTGAGCAAGATCACGCAGCTCACGTTCGGCGCGCTCGCGCCGGGCAACATCCCCACCAACCTCATGACCGCGAACATCACCGCGGGCGCCACGTCGGCCGCCGGTGAGCTGCTGCAGGACCTGAAGAGCGGCTACCTCCTGGGCGCTCGGCCGCGGCAGCAGTTCATCGCCCAGCTGTTCGGCGTGTTCGCGGGGGCGTTGATCGTGGTGCCGGTGTTCTTCATCCTCATCCCGAACACCGATCAGCTGGGCGGCGAGAAGTGGCCGGCGCCGGCGGCGCTGGTGTGGCGCGGCGTCGCCGAGCTGCTGGCGAAGGGCGTGAACGCCCTGCCGCCCTCGGCGCGGGTCGGGCTCGTCATCGGCGCCACGTTCGGGATCATCATCCCGCTCCTGGAGATGAAGTTCCCGAAGCAGAAGAAGTTCATCCCCTCGGCCACCGGCCTCGGCCTGGCGTTCACGATCAACGGCTTCAACTCGATCTCGATGTTCCTCGGGGCGTGCGTCGCGCTGTGGCTGTCGAAGGCGAAGCCGAAGCTGCACGAGCAGTACACGATCCCGGTGTCGTCGGGCCTCATCGCCGGCGAGTCACTGATGGGCGTCGTCCTCGCGCTCTGGACCGTGTGGCTGGCCCAGTTCTCGAGCAAGTGACGGAGGCGTTCCGCCGGCCGCACTCCGGGACGTCGAAACGCGCTCAATCTGTTGCGCCCGTTGACGCTCGGTGAACTTCGTGGGCGTTGACGCTCCCTGCCCGAACCCCTAGGCTCCCGCGGCTTCCGACCCCCCACCAAGGGAGACACGATGCGCAGGGTCCTGATCACGGGCGTCACCGGGTTCGCCGGCAGCCACTTGGTCGACTACCTCCTGACCCGCAGCGACTGCGAGATCCACGGCATCTGGCGCTGGCGCAGCCGCACCGAGAACATCGAGCACCTGAAGCCCGGGGACATGACGCTCCACGAGTGCGACCTGAGGGACGCGACCTCGACCTTCGACACCGTCGCCAAGGTCAAGCCGGACTGGATCTTCCACCTCGCGGCGCAGTCGTTCGTGCCCACCTCCTGGGTGGCGCCCACCGAGTCGCTGACCACGAACATCCTCGCCCAGGTCAACATCTTCGAGGCCGTCCGCCGGCTCGGCTTGAAGACCAGGATCCAGCTCGCCTGCTCGTCCGAGGAGTACGGCATGGTTTTCCCAGACGAAACCCCGATCCGGGAGACCAATCCGCTGCGGCCGCTGTCGCCCTACGCGGTCAGCAAGGTGGCGCAGGACCTCCTCGGGTATCAGTATTGGATGAGCTGGAAGGTGGACAGCGTGCGCACGCGCGGGTTCAATCATGAAGGACCCCGGCGTGGTCCGGTCTTCGTAGCCAGTGACTTCGCCAAGCAGATCGCCGACATCGAAAGGGGGAGCAGGCCCCCGGTGCTGAACGTCGGCAACCTCGAGGCGAAGCGCGATTTCACCGACGTGCGCGACATGGTGCGTGGCTACGTGCTGGCTCTCGAGAAAGGCGAGCCCGGGGAAGTTTACAATCTGTGCCGAGGCCGCTGCTGGACCATCCGTGAGACCCTCGACATGCTCCTCGCCCTGACGAAAGTGAAGATCGAGGTGAAGCAGGACCCGGCGCGACTGCGCCCATCCGACGTGCCGATCCTCCTCGGCGACAACTCCAAGTTCGTCGCCGCGACCGGCTGGCAGCCCACGATCCCGTTCGAGCAGACGCTCCGGGACATGCTGGAGTACTGGCGTTCGCGATGACAACGGCATAGGCACCGGGCTCGGTATCCACAGCGAGGGCGCCTCGGCGATCCCCGCGGAATCGCCGCTGCCCGAAGGTCTCACCCACCGCCGGCACATCGCGCCCGCGTGGAGCGCGCCCACGGCCACGGTGCAGGTGGTGCGCAACGTGTTCAGCGTCGACCTCGAGGACTGGTACCAGGGCCTGGAGATCGACATGGACCACTGGGGCAGTTACCCGTCGCGCATCGAGAAGGGCCTCGAGGTGCTGCTCGAGCTGCTCCAGGAGGCCAGCGTGCGCGCCACGTTCTTCGTGCTCGGCTGGCAGGCCGAGCGCACGCCGTACCTGGTGCCACGCCTGGCCGCACTCGGCCACGAGATCGCGTCGCACGGCTACTCGCACCGCTTCGTCTACGCGCAGGGCCCGCAGCAGTTCCGAGACGAGCTCCGGCGCTCGAAGCAGGTGCTCGAGGACCAGGCGGGTCTGCCCGTGCTGGGCTACCGCGCGCCGTTCTTCTCCATCACGCAGGACGCGCTGTGGGCGCTCGACATCCTCCTCGAAGAAGGGTTCATCTACGACTCGAGCGTGTTCCCCACGCACAACTATCGCTACGGCATCCCCGGGGCGGCGCGGCACCCGAGCTGGATGCAGACGCCGTCGGGCGGCCGCGTGTTCGAGGTGCCGCTCTCGACCGTGCGCGTGCCCGGGCCGGAGAGCACGCTGGGCGTGAACGTGCCCCTGGGCGGCGGTGGCTACTTCCGGCTCTATCCCTACAGCCTCACCCGCGCGCTCGGCCGCCACCTGCTCGGCAACGAGGGCCATGGCCTGGTCTTCTACGTCCACCCGTGGGAGTTCGATGCCGCCCAGCCCCGCATCAAGGTGCCGCGCCGGCTCGCCGGGTTCACGCACTACCACGGGCTCGGCGCCACCGCGGAGAAGACGCGGCAGCTGCTCGCCGATTTCTCGTTCGTGTCCATGCGCGAGGCGTTCGCCGACCAGTTCGCCCGCGCCGAGATCGTCGGTGACCCCCGCGACTGATCACCCGCGCGGCATCCCGAGACAGAGCCCAGCTTGAAGATCCAGGTCCTCACCCAGGAGGACGCCTTCTACATCCCGCGGATCCTGGACCTGTTGCTCGAGAAGCGCCGCGATGTGGTGGGCGTGGCGATCGTGCCCGGGGAGCTCCAGGCCGGCCGCGCGCTGCGTTTCCTGCGCATGATGGGCCCGCGCGATTTCGCGCTCCAGGCGTTGAACATGGCCTGGTACAAGCTGCTCGATGTCGTGGACCGCGCGATTCCCCTCGGATCCAGTCGCTCGGTCGCGTCCGCGGCTCGCCGCGGACGCGTTCCCATGGAGCACGTGCCGAGCGTCAACGCGCCGGAGTTCATCGCCAGCCTGCGCGAGCGCGGCGTGGATCTCCTCGTCTCGCTCGCCTGCCCGCAGAAGCTCTCGCCCGCGCTGCTCGCCGTGCCCGCGCGCGGCGCCATCAACCTGCACGGCGCGCTGCTGCCGCGCTACGGGGGCATCTTTCCGTCGTTCTGGGTGCTGGCGAAGGGCGAAGGGGAGACCGGCGTCACCGTGCACTGGATGGACGACAAGCTGGACCACGGCGACGTGCTGATCCAGCGCACGGTGCCGATCGAGCCGGGCGACACCGTGCACTCGCTCGTGCGCCGCTCGAAGGTCGACATCGGCCGCCATGCGCTCCTGGAGGCGCTGGAGCGGATCGAGCGCGGCGATGCGCCGCGCCTGCCCATGGACGCCTCGCGCGCGAGCTACTTCACCTACCCCGACGCGGCCGCCGTGCGCGAGTTCCGCGCGCGCGGCCGGCGGTTCATCTAGTCTCGGCGCCGATGACCGAACCGGCCGCCGCCACGCCGCGCGGGCTCGGCGCGCGCCTCGCGCGCAACTCGTTCCACTCCGCGAGCGGGCGCGTGGTGGCGATGCTCGCCTGGCTCGTCTTGACGCCCCCGCTCGTGCGCGCGCTCGGCCCCGAAGGCTTCGGCGTGTGGTCGCTGTTCTACGCGTTCGCGGGCTGGATGGGCTCGCTGGATCTCGGCCTGTCGCAGGTGGCGCTGCGCTACGGGGCGGCGGCGCGCGCGCGCGCGGCGGGCGCCGAAGCCGGCGAGTACGCCACGCTCGCGGTGCTGGGCTACGCGGCGCTGGGGATGGTCTGGCTCGTGCTCGTGCTGCTGCTGCGCGGGCCGGTGCTGGATCTCCTGCACATCCACGGCGAGGCCCGGTCATGGGCCGCGCTCGCGATCCTCGTCGGGGCGCCCATCTTCGTGCTCTCGGGGATCACGAACACCACGGCGGCCGTGCTCCAGGCGTGGGATCGCTTCGACCTCGCGAACGCGGTCACGGTGACGGTGTCGCTGGTGCAGGTGGCGGCTTTGCTCGTCGCGCTCCAGCACGGCGGTGCGTTCGCGACCTGCCTCGCTGCGGTGGTCGCGGGGTGGCTCGCCGCAGTGATGCTCGGGATGGTGCTGGTCGCGCGCGGCGCGCCGGGCTTCCGCTGGAGCGCACCGCACGCGGCCGGGAGCCGCTTCGCCGAGACGCTGCGCTTCGGCATGCCGCTCCAGGCCGCGAACGCGGTCGGGGTGATGCACCAGCAGGTGGGGAAGGTGCTGCTGGTGAGGATGCTGTCGCTGGCCGCTGTGGTGCCCTACGAGCTGGGCGTTCGCGTGTCCACCGCGTGCGCGACGTTCGCGCAGCTGGTGCTGGTGGCGATGATCCCCGAGGCCTCGGTGCTGCACGCGCAGGCGGCCTCGGAGCGCCTGCTCGAGCTCTACCGCCGCGCCGGCCGGTTCGTGACCGGCGCCGCGGCGATCATCACCGCGGCGCTCGTCGCCTCGGCCCCGGCGCTCTACCAAGCGTGGCTCGGACACGCCGAGCCCGACGCCGCGCTGGCACTTCGCGGCCTCGCGATCACGGCGTACGCGGGGCTCGCCGGCGGCATCTCGAGTGCGATCGCGCGCGGCGTGGGTCGCACCTCGCTCGAGCTCGAGTGGTCCGGCGTGGCGCTCCTCCTGCACGGCGCGCTCGGGCTTCTGCTCGTCCCCAGGCTCGGGCTCCTGGGCGCGCTGGTGGCGATCGCCTCGGCGAATCTCGGCTCGGCGCTGTGGTTCGCGATCCGCCTCTGCCGCGCGCAGGGCTGGCCCGTCGGCAGGGCGCTCTGGGAGCCGTTCCTGCTCCCGGGGCTCGCCATGGCGGCGGGCGTGGTCGCGGGCTCGCCGCTCGCGCACGTGATCCGGTCCCCGTGGCTGGCGCTCGGCGTCTCGAGCGCCGTGGCGGGAGTCGCCTGCCTCGGGGTGTTGTTCGCGACGCGCCACCTGGCCTGGGGCGAGGTGGTGCAGCTCGCCCGCCGCGGGGTGTCATCGTGACCGATCTCAAGGGCGCGCGCGTGCTGGTCACCGGCGCGGGCGGCTTCGTGGGCCCGCACCTCGTGCGCGCGCTCGCCGCGCGCGGCGCACACGTGCGCGGCGCGGGGCTGGGCGCGCCGCCCGGCGGCACTCCGATCGAGGACTGGCGCGAGGCGGACTTCTCCAACCTCGCACAGGCCGAGGACGCGGTGGCGGCGGCGCCGCTCGAGACCATCGTTCACCTCGCCGGGCAGAGCAGTGCCGCGCAGTCGTTCAAGGACCCGGAAGGAACGTTCCGCGCCAACGTCAACGGCACCTGGAGCCTGCTCGAGGCTGCGCGCGCACACGCGCCCGCCGCGCGCGTGCTGGTGGTGAGCACGAGCGAGGTCTACGGCAGCATCGAGCCCGGCACGCGCGCCGCCGAGACGGACGCGTTCGTGCCCGTGAGCCCGTACGCGCTCAGCAAGGCGGCGGCCGAGCAGCTGGCGTCGGCCTACGCGGCCACGCACAAGCTCGACGTCGTGCGCGCGCGGCCGTTCGGCCACACCGGGCCCGGGCAGACGCCGCGCTTCGTCGTGCCGGCGTTCGCGCAGCAGATCGCGCGTGTCGAAGCCGGGCGTGCAGAGCCGGTGCTGCGTGTCGGCAACCTGGACGTGACCCGTGACCTCTCCGACGTGCGCGACATCGTCCAGGGCTATTGCGCGCTGCTCGAGCGC
>DATLUU010000723.1:0-8685 GCA_035577885.1 Verrucomicrobiia bacterium | reverse complement strand
AAGTAGCGGTCCTCGACCGGGCGCTTGTCCGCGGGCGGGGGCGTGGAGGGCGAGGCCGCGAACGAGACTCCCGCCAAGGCGGTGAATGCGAATCCAACGACGGCCTGCGACAGCGCACGCCCTGGCGACGATGGCCTCGGGGAGTTCATCTGGAGATCCTCCGCACGCGATACGTGACCCAACTCACATTCGATGTGCCCTTCGCGCGACGACACTATCACCTGCGCTTCGAGCCCGGCATGTACCGAGGGTGAATACGTGCGCGCGTTACGGCAATGTCCGTATGGAATGCAGATCGAGCCATGGATAGCGTCGCTGGGTACGTAGCGAGTGCCCGACACCCCACCTCGGCACTCCTGACGGCTTCTCGGAAGTGGGCGAGCAGTCCGAGCGCAACCCCGGGTGACACGCGTGATCGCTGAGCGGTGGCTCTCGCGAAAGGGTGGGTGGATGGCAGGCCCACTGGTGGCCTTCGGCGCTGCCGCGTCCGCGTATCTACTGCTGCGCACGTTCGCGCTGTTCGCCCCGGGCGCGCACGCATCGCCCGACATTTGCTCCACGCTGTTCGCGTCGAGTTGCGACGGGGCTCTGACGGATGAGCGCTCATGGGTGCTGGGCATCCCACTCGCTGGCTGGGGCCTCGTCCACTTCATCACGATCGGCGTGCTTCTCGGGCTGGCGAGGTTCGTGGAGGGTCCGTTCGAGACACAGGCCCTGATCGGCGCCTCCGCGCTCGCGAGCGCCGGCGCTCTTGCCGGGCTCTGGCTCGTGCTCGGGGCGTGGCTCCAGGGAATGCCGCTCTGCCCGGTCTGCGTTTCGATCCACGCCACGAACCTGGCGCTGCTCGTCGTGCTCCAGCGCGCGGTCGCCCGACCCCTGCGTGCGCAGCTGGCGCTCGCGCGCGAGGCGTGCGTGGCACTGGTGCGCCGCCGAGGACCATCGCTCGAGCAGGCGCGATGGTCGTTCGTGGGCTTCGGGTGCGTGGCGCTGGTGATGGCGGTGAGCTGGCAATGGGTGTGGGTCGAGTGCGTGCTCCGCCGTCCGGCGTCCGCGACATCGCAAGAGCGCGCTCGAGCCATCTCCGCCTATGTGGCCACGCCGGAGAGCGTGCTCCCGGTGTCCGCGGGCGACGCGCACCGCGGCCCGATCGACGCCCCGGTCCGGCTCGTGGTGTTCGAGAGCCTGCAGTGCCCGCACTGCCAGCGCTTCGCGCCCGTGCTCTCGCGCCTCGAGCACGAGTTCGGGGACCGGTTGCTCGTGGTGTTCAAGCACTACCCGCTCTCGACCCGATGCAACGATCGCCTGCACGTCGACATCCAGCCCGAAGCCTGTGAGCTCGCGTGGGCCGCGGAAGCGGCGCGGCGGCAGTCGCGCTTCTGGGAGTTCCACGATGCGCTGCTCGCCGCGGGAGCGCGTGCGGACTCGGCGAGCATCGAGCACGCGGCGCGCGGCGCGGGGCTCGCGATCGCGCGCTTCGAAGCGGAACGCAGGTCGCCGGAGGTGCGCGAGCGCGTCGCCGCGGACATCGAGCTCGGGAACCAGTTGAAGCTGCCGGGCACACCCGCCGCCTATCTCAACGGGCGCCTGGTGCGCACCGGCTCCGCCGAGCTGCTGGAGGCGATCATCCGCCACGAACTCACGAGCCACGCGGGGTCCTCGCCGACCGGACCCGCGGCCAGGGAATCAGGCCCGCCCGGGCAAGGGCGCCGGCCCAGGAGCAGCGGCTGAACGGGTCAGCCGCACCCGGCTTCGCCGGGTGCCCCCCGGGCCGCGGGGGGAGCATGAAGACTCGACAACCATCATCTGGAGGAGGTCCAAAATGTGGAGACTGATGGCAGTGTTCGTCGCGTTCGCGGCAATGGTGGGGTTGACGATGGTCCACGGCACCGTGAGCGCGCAGCCGCCCGGACGTCCGGCGGCCGACAAGCAGCTCATCTGTCACGTCAGCGACGATAACGGGGCGCACATCATCGAGGTCTCGGAGCACGCGGTCCCGGCGCATCTGCGGAACCACGGCGACTGCCTGATCAACTCGACCGACCGCACCCTGATCGGCGAGCCGTGCAATCCGACGGACGCCAACGACGACGACATCTGCGACGTGCAGCCGTAACGCTCCGTGTGCTGACGGGAGGCGGGACGCCAGGCCCGCCTCCCGCGGGGCGCCGCGCGGCTCAGGTCCAGACGCGAAGGCCGCCGCGGAACGCGTTCATGTTGTCGCCGCGGCGGCAGTGGGGCGGCATGCGGCGGAGGTTCTTGACGTTGCCGCCGCCCAGCACCACGTGGTCCGCGATCACCGCCGCACGCAGCAACTCCGCGACGATGGCGACGTGCTTCGCCCACTTGTGGTGGCCCAGCCGTTCGAGCCCGCGCACACCCAGGTAATCCTCGAACGACTTCCCTTCCCGGTAGGGCAGGTGCGCCAGCTCCAGCGGCAGCACGACACCGTTCTCGACCACGGCCGTGCCGAGCCCGGTCCCGAGCCCGAGGAACAGCATCCGGCCGCTGTCGTAGCTGCCGAGCGCCTGCATCGCGGCGTCGTTGACGATGCGCACCGGAACGCGGAACGCGCGCGCGAAGTCGAACCGGCGCCAGCCGCGGCCGAGGTTGAACGGCTCGGTCACCGGGCGGCCGTTTCGCACCGGACCGGGATAGCCGATCGCGATCGCGTCGTAGCGCCAGCCCTGGGTGGCGGCGAGCGTCTCGCGCACCATCACCGCCGGCGTCAGGTGCGGCCCGGAGTCGAACTTCGCCGGCGTCCTCCGCCCCGTGGCCAGCAGTTTCACGTGCGTGCCGCCGACGTCGATCACCAGCGCCTTCACCTTCACCTTCACCTTCACTACGGCATCACCCAGCCGCCCACGTCGCGCGTGAGCCGGTCCGCCTCCGCGGGGCCCCAGGTCCCGGGCGCGTAGGGGAGCGGTGCCGCATCGCAGCGGAGCAGGGGATCGACGATCGCCCACGCCGCCTCCACCGCGTCCTGGCGCGCGAACAGCGTGGCGTCGCCTTCCATCGCATCGCCGAGCAGCCGCTCGTAGGCGTCCATCTCGTCGCTGGTGTGGAGTCGCGCCAGGGACAGCTCGATCGGCTGGCCGAGCATGCCGTCGCCCGGGCGCTTGGCGCTCGCCCCGAGCCCGATCGCCACGTCGGGGCCGAGCCGGAAACGCACGTGGTTGCTCATCGCCGGTGCTGCGTCGTGGAACACGACCGCGGGCGGCGCCTTCAACTGCACGCGCACCTCGGTCGCGGTCGACGCCAGGCTCTTGCCGGCGCGGATGTAGAACGGCACGCCCGCCCAGCGCCACGACTCCACCCGCAGCTCGAGCGCCGCGAACGTGGGCACGTGAGAGTCCGGCGCCACGCCCGACTCGCGGCGATAGCCCTCGAACTGCCCGAGCACGAGCCCACCCGGCGCGAGCGGCGGGATGCTGCGCAGCACCTTGCCCTGCTCGTCGCGGATCGCCTCCTGGTACGAGCCCGAGGGTGGCTCCATGGCGAGGAAGCCCACGATCTGGAGCAGGTGGTTCTGCACCACGTCCCGTAGCACGCCCACCTCTTCATAGAAGCGTCCGCGGCCCTCGACGCCGAACCCCTCCGCCATGGTGATCTGCACGTTGGCGACGAAGTTGCGATTCCAGATCGGCTCGAGGAACGCGTTCGCGAAGCGGAAGTAGAGCAGATTCTGCACCGCCTCCTTGCCCAGGTAGTGGTCGATGCGGAAGATCGCGGATTCGTCGAAGCAGCGGTGGAGCGTGGCGTTCAGCTCGCGCGCGGAACCGAGATCGCGGCCGAAAGGCTTTTCCAGCACCACGCGCGCTCCCGGGTTCGCGCAGCCGATGCCCTCGAGGCCGTCGACCACGGTCTCGAACAGCGACGGCGGGATGGCGAGGTAGTGGAGCGGCCGGCGCGCGGTGCCGAGCGCCTTGCGCAGTGCCGCGTACGTGGCCGGCGCGCGGTAGTCGCCCTGCACGTAGGCGAGCGCCTTCGCCAGCGCCGCGAACGCGGTCGCGTCCACGCCGCCACCATGGTCGGTGATGCTGGCGCGCGCGCGCTCGATCATCGCCTCGCGCGTGTACGCGCTCGAGGCGACGCCGACGACGGGGATCGAGAGCATGCCGCGCCGGGCCATGGCGTGGAGCGCGGGGAAGATCTTCTTGTACGCGAGGTCGCCGGTGATGCCAAAGAACACCAGCGCGTCGGAGCGCACCACGCTCATGACGTTCCTGTTGGGGACTTCTCGGCGTGCCCGCCGAACTGGCGGCGCAGCGCCGAGAGCAGGCGGTCCTGGAACTCGCTCTCGCCGCGCGAGGCGAAGCGGCCGAACAGCGACGCCGCGAGCACGTGCACCGGCACGCCGAGGTCGTTGGCGGCGGCGAGCGCCCAGCGCCCCTCGCCCGAATCCGAGACGCGGCCGGTGAAGCCGGCGAGCGTGCGATCCTCGGCGAACGCGGCCGCGGTCAGGTCCAGGAGCCAGGACGGGATGACGCTGCCGCGGCGCCAGAGCTCGGCGATCTCGGCGACGTCGAAGTCGTAGCGGTAGAGCTCCGGCGCGCGGAGCGGCGCGGTCTCGGCGTCGGCCGCACGCGCGGCGCGCCCGGCACCCGCGTGGTGCAGGAGGTTGAAGCCCTCGGCATACGCCGCCATGAGCCCGTACTCGATGGCGTTGTGCACCATCTTCACGAAGTGCCCGGCGCCCGCGGCCCCGCAGTGGAGCCAGCCCTGGTCGGCGGTGCCCGCGCCCGCGGCCCGTGCCGGCGTGGGCGGTGCCGCCGCGCGGCCGGGCGCGAGTGCCTCGAACACCGGCTTCAGGCGCGCGACCACGTCGGCGTCGCCACCCACCATCAGGCAGAAGCCGCGCTCGAGCCCGAACACGCCGCCGCTCACGCCGCAGTCGACGTAGCGCAGTCCCTTCTTCGCCAGCCGCTCCGCGCGCGCGATGTCATCCGCGTGGCTCGAGTTCCCGCCGTCGATGAGCGTGTCACCGGGCTCGAGCGACGCCGCCAGCTCGTCGAGCGCCGCGTCCACGACCGCCGCCGGCACCATGAGCCAGACGTGGCGCGGCTTCCCGAGCGCGCGCGTGAAGCCGGCGGGGGAGCCCGCATCGGTCGCGCCCTCGCCCACGAGTGCCGCGACCGCGTCGCGCGAGCGGTCGTGCACGACGCAGCGCACGCCGGCGCGCATCAGTCGCCGCACCATGTTCGACCCCATCCGGCCCAGGCCGACCATGCCCAACTCCACCGGGATCCTCCTCGCGCGAATGGCGTGCGCCGATCCGGGACTGCGTTATGCTGAATGCTGTGTGAAGCGCGGACGCGTCGTGCAGCGTAGCACGCTTGGGAGAGCAACGATGCAGCCAGCCGTCGTCGTGGCGTCGATCCCCGCGCTCACCGAGCGCTGGGCGCTCCATGGCGCCGCCGCCGCACGCGCGGCGCAGGGCGCGCGCGGGCGCTTCACGCTCGCGGTGCCCGGCGGGTCCGTCGCGGAGCGCTTCCTTCCCGCGATGGTGGCGCAGGACATCGACTGGTCGTCCGTGGACGTGTTCTTCTGCGACGAGCGCTGCGTGCCGCCGCAGAGCGCGGACTCGAACTTCGGCGCCATCGAACGCCTGCTGCTCGAGCCGCTCGGCGCCGAGCGGCCGCGCGTGCACCGCATGGCCGGCGAGGATCCCGATCCCGAGCGCGCGGCGCGCGACTACGCCGAGACGCTCCGCTTCGTGCTCGGCTCGCCACCTGTCCTCGACCTGGCGCTGCTGGGCGTGGGCGAGGACGGCCACATCGCGTCGCTCTTCCCGGGCCGGCCCGCACTGCACGCGACCGAGCCGCACGTGCTGGTGGAGGAGGCTTCGCCCAAACCGCCGCCGCTCCGGCTCACGCTCTCGCTCGACGTGCTCGCGGGCGCGCGCGAGGTGATCGTGGCGGCGTTCGGCACGCCCAAGGCTGCGGCGATGGCGGAAGCGCTCCAGGATCCCGAGTCCGAGCTGCCGCTCGCGCTGCTGCTTCGTCGCGCGCCGCGCGCCACCGTGATGCTCGACGAGGAGGCGGCGAGCGCGCTGGGTTGGTGACTCCGCGTCCCGTCGCCGTCATCGCCCCGGGGCGGGCATGTGTCCCAGCCGAAGTTGTGCGCCGCCCACGCCGCGATCGGCAGCGCTAGTACCGTTTCTCAGGTCGTCCGTCCTCGATTTGGCGCCGGGAGTGCCGCGCCACCCTACCGTGCAGGATCTTCGGAGCAAGACCTCGACCGAAGCCGTTGGAGATTCCGTCCATGACGATCTCGATACGCCACGCCATCCTCCTCGGCGCCACCCTGGCGGGGTCGCTCACGGCCGCCATTCGCCCGACGCTGGCGGCGAAGAAGTCCGTCGCCGCCCCGCCCCCGGTCGTCGCCTCGCCACCCGCGACGGGGCAGGTCTACACGATCGATGACGCGCACTCCTTCGTCGAGTTCTCGGTACGGCTCGTTGGCTTCAATCGAGTTCGCGGCTCTTTCCCGCAGTATGAAGCCCATGTCTACTACGACTCGGCGGCGGTCGAGCGCTCGTCGGTCAGCGTTCGCATCTCGGTGGAGGGAGTGGACACCCACGAAGCGGAACGGGACCACCATCTCGAGTCGCCCGACTTCTTCGACGCGAAGAGCTTCCCGTTCATTCGCTTCGAAAGCCGCTCGATCCGTGCCGGCAGTGGCGGCCTCATCGCCGACGGCGACTTGACCATCCGCGACATCACGAAGCCGACGACCATCCCCTTCGCGATCACTTCGCCACTCGCAACCGACCCCTTCGACAATCCGCGATTCTCGGCGGCCGGTCGCGTGGTGATCGATCGCCGCGACTTCGGGGTGATCGGCCCCAACTTCTGGAACCATGCGATAGGGGACTCGGTCGAGATCGAGTTCGAGGTCGGATGCCGCCGTTGGAACTATGACCGGCTTGGCTGGGGGGATTCGAAGCGCGCCTCGATCGGCCAGCGGATCTTCGAGTCGGCAGAACATGGCGGGCTGACCGCCGCCCTGAAGGAGTCCCGAGCGCTGTTCCAGAAGGAGCGCGGCAATCCCGACTGGAACTTCGGGCTCTTCGAGTACATGAAGTGTGCGGGTCGCCTCGACCAACGCGACCGCCCGCGCGATGGCGCCGCGGTGCTCGCCCAGGCGATCGAGCTGAAAGCCGACTCGACTGCGGCCGCCGATATGGCGGTGGTGCGCTGCCAGCGCGCCGAGCTCTTGCTGCGTGCGGGCGACCGCGTGGCGGCGCATGACGAGCTGACGCGCGCCGAGTCGGCGGACTCCAGCAGCACGTACGTGCGTGCCTTGAAGCGCTCGATGGGGATCTGATTCGCCTCGGCACCTGCGCCACCCGATGGCAAGGGGCGATCGGGGCGCGGCCGCGGGACCGTACGGGCCGCGCCGACCTTCGGCACCGCTGCGTTCTGGCGTTACCGAACGATCGCCGCCCGCGCGCGCACCTCGCGCACGCCCTGCCGGAGCCGGATGAAGTAGACGCCGGGAGCGAGCGCGCCCGCGCTCGCGAGCTCGATCTCGTGCGGACCGGCAGCGAGCGACGCCAGCTGCCGCGTCCCGATCACGCGACCCGCGATGTCGAGCAGATCGAGTCGCGCGGGGCCTGCACTCTCGAGCGTGATGCCGAGACGGAGCCGGTCGCCCTCGGCGCGGGCCGGCGAGGCGATGCGCATCCCGAGCTCGTGACGCGGCTCGCCCGACGACGACTCCTGCTCGATCGCCACCGGGCTCCTGCCGCCGTGCGTCAGGACGCGAACCGTCGTCGTGGCCGCGAACGACTCGTTGCCGAGCGTGCCGGTGACGGTCACCGGCACGTGCTCGCCGGCGGGCAGGATGGCCGCCACTGAGGCTCGGTCGAACCGGAGAACCAGCGTTTCGGTCCCCGTTCCGCCGGGTTCCCGGGTGATGCCCGAGGAACGGTCCGCCGGTACGGAACCCTGGAGGCGCACCGATGCGAGGTCCACCTCGCGTGCGCTATGCGGGGGCGCGAACGTCAGCGAGGCGGTGATCCAGCCGCCGCCGGCGTCCGGCTCGAGCGTTCGGGGCGAGACCCGAACCGCCGGCGTCACGCGGACCGGCGGCGGCAGCCGGTTCATCAACACCGTGATCCCGCCCCCGGCGACCACGAGGTCGGTCATCCCATCGTGGTTCAAGTCCGCCGCGGCGATCCCCGCCGCATTCGCCCCGAAGTCGATCGGCGGCTCGAACGTGAGATCGCCGTGGCCGCGGAGGATCGAGATCGTGCGAATGTAGGGATACGTCACCGCGAGGTCGAGCCTGCCGTCCGCGTCGAAATCGGCGCACGCGACGCCATAGGCGTCCTCGTGCGGGGCGACCGGGATGCCGGCCTCGAACGTGCCGTCGCCGTGACCTCGATGCAGGAGCACCGAGGGGCCAGCCACGATGGCCAGGTCGAGGAAGCCATCGCCGTCCAGGTCGGCGATGGAGACGGACCGCGGCGCGTCACCGGTCGGCAGATCCCTCCGCGTGAATGTCTTGTCGCCGTTGCCGAGGAAGATGGACACCGTCGCGGAACCGGCGTTCCCGACCACGAGATCCCAGCGACCGTCCGCGTTCAGGTCCGCTTTCCCGAGCAGCTCCGGGTAGCGGCCGGTCTCGTAGTCGACCGGGGCCCCGAACGTGCCCGGGCCGGTTCCCGGAAAGACCGACAGG
>DATLUU010000722.1:0-10872 GCA_035577885.1 Verrucomicrobiia bacterium | reverse complement strand
ACGCTCGAGCCCACCGAGACCACGAACGAGTCGCCGCCCGCGCTGGTCGCGGGGATGGTCTGGGTCGGCCCGCCATCCACCGAGACCTCGCACCACACGGCGTCCAGCCCCGCGGGTCCGAGGTTGTCGCGCACGCGAGCGAGCAGCGGCTGCGGCATGCGCTCGAGCGCCTGCGTGGGGAGCGACCAGTGCGTGATCACCGGCGGCTCGAGATCCGGCCCGGTGTGGTAGGTGAACGGCACGCCCGACGCCGCGGGCAGGTCCGCCTGGACTCCGGGCTGGTCAGCCGTGGCGTGGAAGCGGTACTGGAGCGTCTGCCCGCTCGCCGTGGGCGGGAGCGAGGCCGAGAACGAATCGCCCGCCGCGGGCGCCATCGACACCGTGGTCCAGGCGGTGTCGGGCAGCACGCGCCAGGAAACAGTCGTGCCCGAGGGATCCACGTGCGTCGGCAGGCCCGCGGGCACCACGTTCACGTGCACCGTCACCGTGCGCGGCACCGACGAGGACTCGATGTCGCCGAGCGGCACGTGGTCGAGCCGGAGCGAGCCCGCGTGCGAATCGAGCGACACGTCCACGCTCATGCGCCCGCCGGTGTAGGACTGCACCGTGTCGGGGAACGCGGTGCGGATCATGTTCACCTTCGCCAGGTCGGCGGCAGTGGCGTCGCTGCCGCGCGGCACCACGAGCGCGAACGCCACGCGGAGCGCGTGCGGCGCGCTCGCCACGCCGGGCAGCCGCGGGCCGTTCGCCGCTTCCACATCGCCGATCGCGAACTCCTGCCAGGGCCCGTGCGCGGTGAGATTCTTGTTGGGGTCGCTGTACGGCACCTTGGGCCCGAGCGGATCGGGCGGGTAGAACGTCGCGGTGTCGGAGAGGACGACGAGCGAGTCCACCTCGTCGGGCCCACGCAGCCCCATCAGGTACTGGTCGAGCGGTCCGTAGCGCGCGATCGGCGGCAGCGAGCTGAACGTGTCCGGCCCCTGGCGCACCCAGTCGGGCCCCTCCATGACCGAGCCGTCGGCGTCGAAGAAGAAGCTCCAGTGCTGGAGCGCACGACCGAGCAGCGCCGCCGGCGCGGCGCCCGGGGCCTGCACGAAGCAGTAGGCCAGCCACTCGTGGCCGAACTCGTGCGCGAGAACGTCCTCGGTGACGTAGTTGGGCAGGCCGGCGAGCTCGGTGGTGAGGTTGCCCGGGTACATCTGCAGCCCGTTCATGGTGAGCACCGCCTGCACGCGGGGCGGCAGGCCGAGTGCGGCGTCGTAGTCGACGAGGTCGAGCCCGAGGCCGGAGACCGCGTTGCGGGTCGGCCAGCAGGCTGCGAGCGCGGTGGGGGAGCCCAGCCAGTTGGTGAGCCCGGTCGAGAGCCAGACGATCAACTGGTCGTAGTCGTCGCCGTGCGTGCGATAGAACGCGCGCCCGACGCTCGCGACGTCGAGGTTCGGGTTCCCGCCCTGGTCGGGGAAGAAGAACGTGCCGTCATCCTCCAACACCGCGATCTCGCCCACGTCCGTGGAGTGGGGCGTGGGAAGCGGCGTGAGCCCGAGTGCCGCGTTACGCTCCGCGGCGGCGGTGAAGCGTGCGCCCGTCTGGTCGAGATCGGTGCCGCAGGCGCGGTCGATCGGCGACGCGCTCGAGACGCCGGGCGAAAGCGGGGCGAGCACGCCGCGCGCGGGCCGGAGCGGCGGCAGGGGTCCCGCGAGCGCATGGGTGCAGGCCCAGGCGAGGAGCATCGCCCCGACGGTGGCCCCGCACGCACGGGCGCGCCCAGCGAGCGCGCCGTCGCCGGTACCGTGCGCGAATCGCCGGGGTGGCGCGGCGTCGCGCGGGGGACTCAGGGTTCGCGAGCGAGGTGTCGACACTGGGGAGAGTCTAGACCCCGTGGCGGCGCCCGAGCCACAGGGTTTGCAGCGCCACCCGCGGGATGCGGGGCCACGCTCCGGCCTTTGATACATTGACCCGTCTGCCGTTCGCTGGTGACCAGGGAGCCCCCGCGTGAACCTCGATTGGCACCGCCTGCGGGCGGTGGTGCTGGAAAGCGACGATTGGGGCCTGTGTGGCTGGGTGCCGGACGATCGCGCGCACCGGGCGCTCGCGAACCAGCCGGCGTTCCGGACCGAAGCGGGGCTCCGCTACGGCCGCTCCACGCTCGAGACCGCGGAGGAGGTCCGGCTGCTCGCCGCGGAGCTGCTCGAGTGGCGGGGCGGGGACGGCTTCCCGCCGGTCTGGCAGGCGAACACGATCGTCGCCAACCCGGACTACGCGCGCATGCACCCGCCTCTGTTCGAGTTCGACGAGCTGCCGCTCTGCGTCCACCCCGAGTTGCCCGCGCGCTGGGAGCGGCCCGGGCTCTGGGACGCGGTCCGGCGAGCGGAGGCGGACGGCGTGTGGTGGGCGGAGCTGCACGGGCTCCATCACCTGCCCGAGACCGCGTGGCTGGGCGCGCTCCGCCGCGGCGAGAGCGACGCCCGCCGCGCGCACGAGCAGTCGAGCCCGATCTGCCGCGCCGCCGAAGCCAGCGGCGAGTACGATGCCGCGGAGCCGAAGGAGCTGCGCTCGCGCAGCGTGCGCCGCGCGGCGCAGGCGTTCCGGACGCTGTTCGGGCGTGCTCCCACGTCGTTCTGCCCGCCGGACTACCGCTTCGACGACTGGTTCGAGGGCGAGGCGGCCGCGATCGGGCTGACGACGTTCCAGGGGAAGGCGGAGCAGGCGGGACGCGGCTGGACGCCGCTCCGACGCCGCTGGTTCGGGCTTCGCTTCCCGCACCACGTGGGCACGCGCTTCAACATGCCGCCCCGGATCGCGTTCGAGCCCGAGGGGGTGGCGGTGCCAAAGACCTCGCGCGGGCTGGAGGCGGCGATGCGCGGCGTGCACGAGGCGTGGGCGCAGGGCCGGCCGGCGGTGGTGAGCACGCACCGCATGAACTACGCGCACCTGGACGCCGCGCGCACGCGGGCGAGCCGCGAGGCGCTGCGCGAGCTGCTGCGGCGCCTGTGCGCCGAGCGCGCGGTGTTCCTGCTCGACATGGAGGTGCGCCAGCTCGCCGAGCGCCACTGGTCGGTGCGCGATCTCGACGGGCGCGGCGTGCTGCTGCGACACTTCGGCGTGCCGCGCGAGACGCTCCGTTTCCCCACGCCCGCCGGGGTCACCGGCGCCTGCCTGCGCGGCCCGCACGACGACAGGCGCGCGGAGCTGCTGGTCGCCGATGGCGGCCTGGAGATGCGCGTCAACCTCGGCGAGTACGTGATCGAATGGCTGCGGAAATGAGCTGGTGGCAGCGGATCCGCTCGCGCCCCATCGGCCGCTTCGCGGTGTGGAAGTTCAACTGGCTCGCGAACCACAAGATCGTGGCGGCGCTCGAGCGCGTGCGCGGCCATGCGCGCGGCGAGCTGCTGGACGTGGGCTGCGGCTCGAAACCGTTCGCGCCGGTGTTCGCCGGCCGCGTGAGCCGCTACTGGGGCAGCGACCTCGCCGGCTCGCGCTACCTGGGCAGCGCTCGCCCCGACGCCTTCGCCACGGCCGAGGCGCAGCCGTTCCGCGATGGCACGTTCGACACCGTGCTCGGACTCTCGATGCTCACCTACCTTCCCGAGCCGCTCCGGATGGTGAAGGAGGCGCGACGGGTGCTGAAGCCGGGTGGCGTGCTGATCCTCGAGTTCACGCAGATGGTGCCGCTCCACGACGAGCCGTACGACTACTTCCGCTTCACGCGTTACGGCGCCGAGTGGCTGCTCCGGCAGGCCGGGTTCGAGCCGCTCGAGTATGTTCCCATCGGTGGCCTGTGGGCGCGCGTCGGCCTGTCCATGATCGCGGCCCTGAACCGCTTGAACCGCGGACCCACGCGCGTGCTCACCGAGGTCCCCGTGCGGCTGCTCTACGTGGTGCTCCAGGCCTGGTTCGAGCTCCTCGACCGCGTGTTCTTCGATCCACACGAGGTGCTCGCGCACCTCGTGGTCGCGAAAAGGGTCGGTTGACCTTGTCGGAAAGACCACACTAGCTTCCCGCCATGTCGCAGCCCCTGCGCGCGCCCGCCCCGGTGGTGGGCCTGGTGCACGAGCTGGTCGAATACGCGGCCGAGCGCCACGGTGAACGGCCGTACCTGCTGCGCTGGACCGGGGGGACGTGGTCGGGCTACACGTTCGCTTCGGCCGCGCGCGCGGTGAGCGCGTTCGCGGCGCTGCTCGAACGCGAGGGCGTGCGGCCCGGAATGCGCGTCGGGCTGCAGAGCGACAACCGCCCGGAGTGGGGGCTCGCCTACTTCGCGGTGCTCGCGGTGGGTGCGGTCGTGGTGCCGCTGGACCCGCAGCTGCGCGAGCGCGAGCTGGGCGAGCTGCTGGCCGCGGCCGAGGCCACGCACGCGATCGGCGACGCGCCCCACCTGCCGCTCCTGGACGGTGCCCGCCTCGCGCGCCGGCCCGCGCTGCGGCTCGTCTCGCTCGATCCCGACGCCGGGGTGCCCTACTGGGACCAGGCGCAGCGCGAGTTCCCCGACGTCGAGCCACCGCCGCCGCGCGCCGAGCCGCACGACCTCGCGGTGCTGCTCTTCACCTCGGGCACGACCGGGCAGGCGAAGGGCGTCATGCTCTCGCACGCGAACCTGCTCTCCAACGTCGAGGCCGTGGTGCGCGCGCTGGAGTTCGGGCCAAAGGACCGGTTCCTGAGCATCCTGCCGCTCCACCACGCGCTCGAGTCCATGGGCGGGCTCCTGTGCCCGTTGCGCGTCGGCGCGAGCGTGTGCACGGCACGCGGCCTCGCCTCGCGCGAGCTTCGCGAGGACATGTCCACCTCGGGCGCGACGTTGTTCATCGGCGTGCCGCTCCTCTACGAGAAGCTCATGAACGCGATCGACCGCGGCATCGGCGAGGCGCCGTGGGCCTCGCGCTGGCTCGCGCGCGGATTGCTGGAGGTCACGCGCCTCCTGCGCCGCGCCACCGGTTGGCGCGTGGGCCGCGCGCTCGCGCGCCCGATCCGGCGGCGCGCGGGTCTCGACCGGCTGCGCATGTTCGTGACCGGCGCCGCGCCGTTCGCGCACGACGTGTTCTGGCGCTACATCGACCTCGGCTGGCCCATGCTCGAGGGCTACGGTCTTTCCGAGGCGTCGCCGGTGGTGTGCGCGAACCGCCCGCCGAACCCCTCGCCGGGCGCGGTGGGCTGGCCGCTCCCGGGGATCGAGGTGCGCGTGGACTCACCCGATGCCGAGGGCGATGGCGAGCTGGTCGTGCGCGGACCGAACGTCATGCTCGGCTACTGGCGGCAGCCGGCGCTGACGGCCGAGGTGCTGCACGACGGCTGGCTCCGCACCGGCGACTTGGGCCGCGTGCTCACCGACGGCCGCGTGCGCATCACCGGGCGGTTGAAGAACATGATCGCCACGGCGGCGGGGAAGAAGATCTACCCGGAGGAAGTGGAGCTGGTGCTCGCGAACTCGCCCTACGTGCTCGAGGTCATGGTCACGGGCGGCGCCGACGCGCGCGGCGAGCGCGAGGAGGTGCACGCGCACATCTACCCCAACCGGCCGGCCCTGGAAGCGCTCGCGCACTCGCAGGGGAAACCCTGCGACGAGGCGTTCGTGGGGCAGGTGCTGCGCGCCGAGGTGGAGGCGCGCAGCGAGGCGCTCGCGCCCTACAAGCGGGTGAAGAAGGTGATCGTGCGCGACAGCGAGTTCCCGAAGACCACGACCGGCAAGATCCGCCGCCCGCCGGGCGGGGCGGAGGACTGAGTCGAGCACCACGGGCCCGGCGCGGCGTGCGCCAGGCCCCGGAGCCGCGCTACTTCGAGGCGATCCGCTCGGTCGAGTAGATGACGCCGTCGCCCTCGCGGAAGTCGAACGTGTGGGCGAGGATGATGGGCCCGTGCGAGAAGTTGCCGCCGTCCCAGGACTTCTCGCCCATGATACCCGTCAGCTGCCAGGTGAGATGGAACGATCCGTCGTGGTCGAAGCGATACGGCCGCTTCACGGTGGCGCCGTTCGCGAGAATCTCCACCACCTCGGTCTGGTCGCCGATGATGATCCGGAGGCGCTCCATCTGGCGGCCCGTGTGGTTGATCGCGATGAGCTGGCTGGCGCCTTCCTGCTTGAGCTCTCGATAGTGGTGGTATCCGTACCACGCCGCGAACACGACGAGCGCGAAGAACAGCAATCGTTTCATGGCATCCCTCCCTGGGAAGGCGCAAGCATAGACATCCCGGGGCGCGCGGTCACGCGGGCGGCCGCGCGTCAGTCCGGCTGGGCGCCCTCGCCGCGCAGGCCCTTCGCCTCCTCCGAGAGCCGCCCCGCCGGCTCGTCCGTCTCCGGCGTGCCGCGAAACGCCAGGTAGAACGTGGTCGCCGCGGTCAGGTAGAGCGTGGCCGTCATGTAGAACGGCGCCGCGTACCCGAAGCGCTCGATCACCGCGCCCGCGAGCGTCGCGCTCGCCGCCCAGCCGATGTTCCACGACATGTTGGTGAGGCTGGTGGCGCGCGCGCGCAGCTCGCGTGGCAGCACCTCCATGGTGAACGCCTGGACGAGCGGCGTGGACGCCTGCATGAACGAAGCGCGCAGCCAGAACGCCACCACCGCCACGCCCAGGTGGCGCTCGCCCCCCAGCGTGACCAGGAACGGCAGCGACAGCAGCTCCGAGCCCACGGCCGATCGCAACTTGCCGAACCGCTTCGCCACCGCCGGCGCGCACAGCGACGCGAACGCCGTGCACACCTGGGCGATGCTGAACCACAGGCCGATCTGGGCGCTGCTGCACTGGAACCGGTTCTTGAAGTAGAGGTTCATGAACGGGATCACGAGCCCGGCGCCGAGGCCGGTGAGCCCGCCGTTCAAGGCGATCGGCCGCAGCCGCCGGGTCTCGTGCGCCGGCGGCTTCACGCTCGGCTCGTGCACCGGCTCGACGAGGCCGGAGAGCGCCAGCAGCGGCAGCGCCGCGGACGCCGCGAACACCGCGCCGACGAGGAGTCCGACCCGGTAGGCGGCGAACATCGACGTCCCCGGCACCACCGCGCGCACGAGGTGGGGCAGCAGGCCGCCGAGGTTGTTCCCGACCACGCCCGCGAACAGGGCGCTGGCGAAGAACGTGGAGAAGAGATGCGTGCGCTCGCGCGGCGTGGAGTGGTCGGTGAGGAACGGCGCCGCGGCGATCTGGAACAGCGACTGGCCGAGGCCCGCGGCGAGGCCGGCGCCGAGCACGACCGGCTCGTGCGTGGAGAGCGCGCGCAGCAGGTGGCCCGTGCCCTCGAGCACCGCGCCGAGCATGAGCGTGCGCCGCCGTCCCCAGCGGTCCGCGAGCCAGCCGGCCGGGAGTGCCGCGAGCACCATGCCGACGCCGCCCGAAGACACCGCGCGCCCGACGAAGGCGGCACTCGCTCCGGCTTCCACCAGGTAGAGGTTGAAGAGCACGGAGAAGATGCCGTGCGCGGTCCACATCAGGAACTCGGCGCCGAGGTAGAACCTCGCCGGCCGCGAGAACGCGGCGGCGGCCTCGCGGAACTCCCGCCAGGCGCTGGTCCCGCTGCTCATGGACGTGAGCCTCCCTGCTCCGCTGGAAACGCTCGAGGCGGCGACCCTCGCGGGCCGCCGCCTCTTGCGAACGCTTCAGGCGTCAGCCGATCGAATCCAGGATCGCCGTATCGACCGTGTGTCCGTTGCCGCTCTCGCCCCGCTGCCGAATCAGCGGCTCGTAGGCGGAGGGCGTCAACGCGATGAACAAGCGCGCCGTGGACTCCCCGGCGTTCTCGATCGAGTGTGGCACGCGGCCGTCGAAGTGGCACGAATCGCCCGGGTCCAGCAGGACCGCGTGCTCTCCGCAGAGGAGGCGGATCCGCCCCTCGACGCAGAGTACGACCTCTTCACCGTGATGGAACTGGCGCTTGTCGCCCATGGACACGCCGGGCGGTAGCTCGGCGTGCAGCAGTTCGAGATTCCGCCGGGGCTGCGCGGACATGACCTCGACGCGTGAACCGCTGCCGTTCACGCTCATACTCGGCCGCAGCGAACGCCGGACCACGTACGGCGCCTGGTCCTCCTCGACGACCAGATAGGCCACCGAGGTTTCGAGCGAACGAGCGAGATCCTGCAGCGTGGAGAGGGACGGTGAGGTGCGTCCGTTCTCGACCTGGCTCACGAACCCTTTCGAGAGTCCGGTCGCCTCGGCCAGCTGCTGAACCGTGAGCCCGCGGCGCAGCCGCAGGTCACGGATCTTACGACCCAACTGCATGAAGTCACCTCCGGAGAGAGATGGGGGAGAGACGGAGTGACGCAACAGAGTTTAGGAATGAAGGGTGCGGTGCGTCAACGGATATCGAACGGATTTCCATACAACTATTCGATATTCCGTGGGACCGGGATGCGTCCTGCACGACGTCCTGACCCGCGGCTCAGGCGCCGGTGCGCGTCGCGGTCGTGCCCTCCGGCTCGCCCAGGTACTGGAGCTGGACGAGGCGGTAGTAGAGCCCGCCGGCGGCCATGAGCTCGGCGTGGTTGCCGGTTTCGCGCACCCTTCCATGGTGCAGCACGACGATACGGTCCACGTCGTGGATCGTGGACAGGCGGTGGGCGATGACCATGCTCGTACGCCCGCGCATGAGCCGGCGGAGCGCGGCGCGGATCAGCCGCTCGGTGTGCGTGTCCACGCTCGAGGTCGCCTCGTCCAGCACCAGGAGCTCCGGGCCGCGGGCGAGGGCGCGCGCGAACGCCAGCAGCTGGCGCTCGCCGGCCGAGAGCGTGGTCCCGCGCTCGCGCACCTCGGCGTCGAAGCCGCCGGGCAGCCGCTCGACCACCTGGTCGGCGTGCACCTCGCGCGCCGCCTCGCGGGCGCGGCCCGAGTCGATCGACGGATCGCCGAGCGTGAGGTTGCTCTCAACCGTGCCCGAGAACAGGAACACATCCTGGAGCACGAGCCCGATCCGGCGCCTGAGCTCGGCCGGCTCCCAGTCGGCGAGCGGCCTCCCATCCACCCGGATCTCGCCCCGCTGCGGAGCGTGGAAGCGCAGGAGCAGGCTGGTGAGCGTGGTCTTGCCCGAGCCCGTGGGGCCCACGATCGCGACGCGCTCACCGGGCTCGAGCGTGAGGCTCACGTCCTCGAGCACCCAGCGCTCGCCGTTGTAGGCGAACCACACGTGGTCGAACTCCACGCGCATGCCGGGCTTCGAGGGCGCGAGCCCCGTGATCACCGCCGCGGGCGCCGGCCGGCCGTCGCCGGCCGCTGCGGCGCCATTGCGCGCCGGCAGCGCCACCGCGGCGACGTCGGTCGGCGTGTCGAGCAGCTCGAAGATGCGCTCCGCCGAGGCCATCGCCTGCTGCAGGATGCCGTACTTCTCGGACAGGTCCGAGAGCGGGCGGAAGAAGCGCTGCGTGTACTGGATGAACGCCACCAGCGTGCCGAGCGTGATGCCGGTCCACATCACCTGGCGGCCGCCGTACCAGACGATCAGCGCCAGCGCCATCGCGCTCACGAACTCGAGCAGCGGGAAGAACACGGCGTGGTAGCGGTTCGCACGCAGGTTGGCGTCGCGGTGCGCGGCGTTGATGTCGCTGAACTCGGCGTGGTTCCGCGCTTCGCGGCCGAGGAGCTGCACCGTGCTCATGCCGCCCAGGTTCTCGTTCAGGAACGCGTTCAGGCGCGCCAGGCACGAGCGCACGTCGCGGAACGCGCGCCGCACCTTGACGCGGAACGTGAGCGTGACCAGCACCATCACCGGCAGCACGGAGAACGTGACCACGAGCAGCTCGACGTTCAACTGCGCCATGGCGACGACGATGCCGGTGAGGATGAACAGGTCGCCGAACAGCGCGTCGATGCCGGCGGTGAACATCTCGTTCAGCACCTCGACATCGTTCGTGACCCGGGTCATGAGGCGCCCGATCGGCTGGCGGTCGAAGTAGGAGACCGGGAGCCGCTGCAGGTGCCGGAACAGGTCGGAGCGCAGGTCCACCATCAGGCCCTGCCCCACGCGCTGCATGACCTGCGTCTGCAGGTAGCCCAGCCCCATGCCCATGAGGAGCGCGGACAGGTAGGCGAGCGCGATGCGGTCGAGCACGTACGTGTCGCGGTGGCGGATGCCGAGGTCGATCGCCTCCTTGGTGAGCCACGGGTAGGCGAGCTGGATGGCCGCGGCCGCGAGCGTCACCACCACCGCGGCCGCCACCTGGCCGCGGTAGGGGCGCAGGTAGGTGATCAGCCGCCGCCCGAGCCGGTGCTCGTAGGCGCGCCCGGCGCCGTCGTCCAGGTCGAGGTCCAGGTCGCTCACGAGGCGGCGATCTCCTCCTCGAGCTGCTGCGCGCGGTGGAGCGCCGCGTAGGGGCCGCCGCTCGCCAGCAGCTCGGCGTGCCGGCCGCGCTCGACGATGGCGCCGTGGTCCAGCACCAGGATCAGGTCGGCATCGCGCACGGTGCTCACGCGGTGCGACACGATCAACGTCGTGCGGCGCCGCATCTCGCCCTTGAGCTCGGCGAGGATCGCCTCCTCGGTCTGCGTGTCGACGCTCGAGAGGCAGTCGTCGAGCAGCAGGATCGGCGAGTCCCGCAGCACCGCGCGCGCGATCGCCGTGCGCTGGCGCTGTCCGCCCGAGAGCGTGATGCCGCGCTCGCCGATCTTGGTGGCGAACCCGGCGGGGAAGCCGGCGACGTCGGTCCTGAGATGCGCGATGCCGGCGGCGCGCTCGATCGCGGGCAGGTCCTCCGTGGGCACGCCGTAGGCGATGTTCGCCGCCACCGTGGCGGAGAACAGGAACGGGTCTTGCGGCACGCTCGCGATCTGGAGGCGCAGCCAGGCGAGGTCCAGGTCGCGCACGTCGTGCCCGTCCAAGAAGACGGTGCCCGGCGGCGGATCGAACACGCGCGCCGGGAACGCCAGCACCGTGCTCTTGCCGGAGCCGGTGCGGCCGACG
>DATLUU010000721.1:0-5437 GCA_035577885.1 Verrucomicrobiia bacterium | reverse complement strand
TGTCGTGCGGCGAGGCGCTCGAGTTCCAGCACGCCTACGATCTCGAGGTCACCGAGACGCAGTACGAGGACCTGATCCGCGCCAAGACCGGCTCGCTGATCGGCGCCGCGACCGAGATCGGGGCGGGGCTGAACGGCGGTGCGCGCGACGTCGCGCGCCGCGAGCGCTACCGGAAGTTCGGCGAAAAGGTGGGGGTGGCGTTCCAGATCGTGGACGACCTGTTCGACTACCTGAGCGATCCCGCCGTCACCGGCAAGCCCGTGGGCTACGACCTGGTCGAGGGCAAGGTGACGCTGCCGCTGATCGCGGCGCTCCGCCTCGCGAACGAGCGCGACCGCAAGCGCCTCCTCGCACTCGCGGGCCGCAAGCGCTGGACGCCGGCGCAGTGGACGTCGCTCACGGCGCTGATCGAGCGCGCGGGCGGCTTCCGCTACG
Organism: Verrucomicrobiia bacterium; assembly: GCA_035577885.1. Taxonomy (GTDB): domain Bacteria; phylum Eisenbacteria; class RBG-16-71-46; order RBG-16-71-46; family RBG-16-71-46; genus JAIOPA01. Next base: position 5,002 of record DATLUU010000721.1, on the reverse strand, counting down.
CGCGCGAGCGCGCCGCGGCGCTCGCCGAGGAGTCGCGCGAGCTCCTCGCCGGCGAGCCCGCGAGCTCGGCGCGGCGGGCGCTGGATGCGGCCGTCGATTACGCCGTGCAGCGTGACCACTGAGCCCCGGGCGAGTGCTGCGATGACCCACGCTCCGCGCCATCGCCCCGGCCTGCCCGCGGCGGAGCTCCTGCGGCTCGCCGCCGCGGCCGCGGCGTCCAAGAAGGCCACCGACCTGGTGGGCCTCGACCTCTCCGGCCTGGACGGCGTCGCCGACTACTTCCTCATCTGCTCCGGCGCCTCCGAGCCGCAGGTGAAGGCGATCGCCGAGGAGGTGGAGGACAAGCTGCGCGAGCGCGGCGCCAAGCCCTGGCACGTCGAGGGCCGCGAGTTCCGTCGCTGGGTGCTGCTCGATTTCGTGGACGTGGTGGTGCACGTGTTCCACGAGCGCACGCGCGACTACTACCTGCTCGAGCGCCTGTGGGGCGACGCGCGGAGGGTGGACCTTGGTCTGGAATGAGCTCCGCACCGGGCTCGAGCGCGCGCTCGCCGCGGCGGGCCTGGACCCCGGCGACCGGCTGGAGCGCCTGGAGCTCGCGATCCCGCGCGAGCGCGGCCACGGCGACTGGACCACGAACCTGGCGATGACGCTGGCGAAGGCGATGAAGCAGCCGCCGCGCGCGCTGGCCGACGCGCTCGCGCGCCACTTCCCGCTCGAGGGCTCGCCGTTTTCGACCGTGGAGGTGGCGGGGCCGGGCTTCCTCAACTTCCGCTACCGCGACACGTGGCTCGCGGCGCTGCCGGGACGCATCGCCTCGGAGGGCGAGCGCTTCGGCCGCTCGGACGCGGGCGGCGGCGAGCGCGTGCTGGTCGAGTACGTGAGCGCCAACCCGACCGGGCCCATGAACATCGTCAGCGCGCGCGCCGCCGCCGTGGGCTCCGCGCTGGTGCGGCTCCTGGACCACGCCGGCTACGTCTCCGGCAGCGAGTTCTACGTGAACGACGCCGGCAACCAGGTGGATCTGCTGGGCGCGAGCCTCGCGGCACGCTTCGCGGAGAAGATCGGCGTGTCGCGGCCGATGCCGGAAGAAGGCTATCGCGGCGAGTACGTGCGCGAGCTGGCGGCGAAGCTGCCGGAGGCGGAGGCGCGCGCGGCGCTCACGCGCGCGGACGGAGCGGCGTGGTTCCGCGACCAGGCGCTCGCGCGCGTCGTCGAGTGGCAGCGCTCTGACCTCGCCGACTACGGCGTCACGTTCGATCGCTGGTTCCGGGAAAGCTCGCTCCACCCCGCAGGGGTGGAGCAAGCTCGAAAGGCGCTCGAGGCGCGTGGCGTCACCTATCGCGCCGAGCGTCCCCAGGGTGTGACCGAGGCCGCCGAGGCGCGCGTCAAGGCCGAGGCGGGTGCCGCGGCCGGCGGCGGCATCGCGACGTGGCTCCGGACCACCGAGTTCGGCGACGCCATGGACCGCGTCGTCATCCGCAGCGACGGGCGACCCACGTACCTGCTGCCCGACATCGCCTACCACGCCGACAAGCGTGCGCGCGGCTGGCGACAGGCGATCAATCTCTGGGGCCCCGATCACCACGCCTACGTGGGCACGCTCACGGCGGCGATCCGCGCCTACGGGCTCGAGCCCGACTTCCTGCACATCCTGATCGTGCAGCAGGTGAACCTGCTGCGCGACGGCCAGGCGGTGAAGATGAGCAAGCGGGCGGGGGAGTTCGACACGTTGCGCGACCTGGTGGAGGAGGTGGGCGCGGACTGCGCCAAGTTCTTCTTCCTCATGCGCTCGGCGAGCTCGCACCTCGACTTCGACCTCGAGTTGGCGAAGCGACAGAACGACGAGAACCCCGCGTTCTATGTGCAGTACGCGCACGCGCGCATCCGCTCGGTGCTGCGCGTGGGCGCGGAGCGCGGCCTCACGCCCGCGGTGGGGGAGGGCGCGCCGCTTGCGGATCCGGCGGAGGTGTCGCTGGTGCGCCAGCTCGCGACCTGGCCGGAGGTGGTGCGCGGCGCCGCGCTCGCGCGCGAGCCGCACCGCGTGCCCGCGTTCCTGGTCGAGACCGCGGCGGAGTTCCACCGCTTCTACCATGCCTGCCGCGTCGTCACCGAGGACGAGGCACGCTCGCGGCACCGGCTGCGCCTGTGCGCGGCCACGGCGCAGGTGCTGCGCAACGGTCTCGCGCTGCTGGGTGTGTCCGCGCCCGAGCGCCTCGAGCGCCCGGCCGAGGCGGGCGCGTGAACCCGCAGCGCATCCTCGTCGTCGGCTCGGTGGCGCTCGACAGCATCCGCACCCCGTACGGTGAGGTGAAGGAAGCGCTCGGCGGCTCCGCCAGCTACTTCTCGTGCTCGGCGAGCCACTTCGCGCCGGTCTCGGTCGTGGCGGTGGTGGGCGAGGATTTCCCCGAGCCGCACCGCAAGCTCTTCGCCGGGCGCGGCATCGACCTCTCCGGCCTCGAAGCGGCGCCGGGGCGCACGTTCCGCTGGCGCGGCGAGTACATGGCCGAGCTGGGACACGCCCACACGCTGGAGACGCAGCTCAACGTCTTTGCCGAGTTCCATCCCAAGCTCACGGACGTGCACCGCCGCATCCCGTACGTGTTCCTCGCCAACATCGATCCCGAGCTGCAGCTCGAGGTGCTGTCGCAGGTGCGCAAACCCCGGCTCGTGCTCTCGGACACGATGAACTACTGGATCGCGCGAAAGCCGGATCGAGTCCTGGACGTGCTCAGGCGGGTCGATGTCGCTCTCCTGAACGAAGAGGAGGCGCGAGCGCTGGCGGGGGAGACGCACCTGACCCGGGCGGCCGAAAGCCTGCTCGCCGCAGGCGCCCACGCCGTGATCATAAAAAAAGGCGAGCACGGCGCGAGCTACCACTCGCGAGACGAGCGCTTCCTCACGCCCGCCTATCCGGTGAAGTCGCTCACCGATCCCACGGGCGCCGGCGATTCGTTCGCGGGCGGCTTCATGGGCCTGCTGGCGCGGCTCGACCGCGCCGACGGCGGGGCGCTGCGACAGGCCATGGCCTGTGGCACGGCGATGGCTTCGATGGCGATCGAGGCGTTCTCGCCCGCCCGGGTCGCGGACACCACCACCGGCGAGATCGAGGAGCGGGTGCGCGAGCTCCACGAGCTGGTTCACTACGACCTCTCACCCATGTTCTGACCCGCAACTCGCGGTTCGTATCCACTTCAACTTATGTCTTCACTGACGGTTGCGGCTGTGTGCTAAGCTGCCGCTTGCGTCAGTAACGGGTCCCCGGGAAGCTCACGAGGCATGTCCATGACGGAACCCCCCCTTGCCGGCCGGGCTGAAGCCGCCATCCGTCGCCTGCGCGACGTGGACGGCGTGAGCGTGCGCGCCGAGGGCGACGCGCTGGTGGAGATCCACGTCGTCAGCCGCTCCGACCGCCCCGCCAAGCACATCGTGCGCGACGTGCAGGCGGTGCTGCGCACCGACCTCGGCCTCTCGATCGATCACCGCGTCGTCTCGGTGGCGCTGGCGCGCGACCCCGCGCCCGGCGGCACGCCGGCACGAGAGCGCCCGGTCGACGTGGAGGACGCGCGCGAGCCGTCACGCGCGACCGCGCGCCACCCGGCCTCGCAGCGGATCGCCGCCGAGCACACCGATGTCGCCGACGACCGGATCCGCTACGAGAACGTGAACCTCATCGTCCACGGCCAGCGCACGCAGGCGCAGGTGGAGCTGCGCTGGAAGGGGCTGCCGAGGATCGGCAACGCCTCGGGGCTCAGCGCGCGCGACGACGCGCAGCGATTGGTGGCCCAGGCCACCGCCCTGGCCGTGCAGGAGTTCCTCGCCGACCCGGTGGCGCTCCAGGTGCGCGACGTGACGTTCGTGGACGTGACCGGCCGGCGCGTCGCCGTCGTCGTGCTGGCGCTGCTCGCGCACCGGCACGAGAAGGTCTTGACCGGAAGCTGTACCGTGGAGCAGGACACCCCGCAGGCCGTCGTGCTCGCGACGCTCGCCGCGCTCAACCGGCTCGTGGCCGGGATGCGCGCCAAGGAGCCGACCGAGTACCTGCTGCGGGCCGAGTCTTACGCGAACGAACCCTGACCGGCGCCGCGCGCGCCACCACCACACGTTTGGGGACCGACCGCGTCCCAGGGAGACCAGCGAAGCGGAGGTTCATGACCAGCGAAGCGACCCACCCGCCCGGCTCGCGCCGGTGCGGATCCCCAAAAAGGAGGTGGGCCGTTCATGGACTTCATTCTCGATCTCGTCGAGCTGCTTACGAAGGCTGGTTGGTAACGTTGCAGTAGAGCAGTGATGTGATCTCCCTGTTGTCGCTGTCGGTCCCGCTCCTTTCTCGCCGCGGAATCGACACCCCGCACCCGCACTGCGCCGCGCCCCCACGATAGGACGTCGTGAACCCGTCATCCGCCATGCGCCGCCCGATCCTGTTCCGCCTCTACTACGGGCTCGTGCTCGCGGCCGCGGCCGCGCTGGTCGCGCTCGCCTGGGGGAGCCGCCCGGAGCCGCCGTGGCCGATCGTGTGCTCCGGCCTGGCACTCCTGGTGCTCGCCGAGGCGGCACCCGTGCGCCTGCCCGGCGGCGGGCAGATGACCGCGGGCACCATGGTGGACGTGCCGCTGCTGCTGGTGGTGGGGCCGTTCTGGACCGCGGCGGCCGACGTCGCCGCGACGTTGGTGGTGCAGGGGCTCTTTCGCCGCCGCCCGCTCGTGCGCGTGGCGCACAACGCCTCCATCTACGTCATCGGCGCCTTCGCCGCCGCCGGCGCCTACACGCGGCTCGGCGGCCGGATCGGCGAGGTGGAGTTCCCCGAGGGCGCGCTCGCGCTCGCCGCATGCGGCGTGGCGTTCTTCCTCGTCAACTCCACGTGCGTCTCGGTCGCGATCGGGCTCACCGAGGGCCCGAGCGCGTGGCGCGTGTGGCAGCGGAACTTCCAGAGCGGGATCCTGCACCACCTCGCGTTCGTGGCGCTCGGCACGCTCGCGGCCGTGGTCTGGCGCGCGACCGGCGC
>DATLUU010000720.1:0-3950 GCA_035577885.1 Verrucomicrobiia bacterium | reverse complement strand
CGGCTCGCGGCGAGCGCGGGGAAGACGACGAAGAACAGCACGAACAGGATCAGCATGAACACCCAGTTGGGGATCCCGCCCGAACCGCCCTCGTCGTAGCGCAGCTCTTTCCCGTTCCACTCGAGCTTCACGCCCTTCTCGGCGGCGATGCGCTGCGAGGCGGCGAGCACGGCCGCAGTGATGCCGGCCGCGGGATCGCCGTTCCGGAACTCGGGCACGGCGAGGTCGCGCAGCATGCGCGCTTGCCAGCCGTCGGGCAGCGTGCCCTCGAGCCCGTAGCCGGTCTCGAACTCGAGCGAGCGCTCCTTCATCGACACGAGCAGCAGCAGGCCGTCGCGGCGGTCCTTGTCGCCGATGCCCCAGGTGTTGAAGACGCGCGTCTTGAACGTCGTCGGGTCGTCGGGCTCGCACGAGGGCACCGTGAGCACCGCGAACTGGGCACCCGTCTTCTGGTGCACCTGGTCGAGGAAGCTCTCGAGCTGTGCCGAGCGCTGCTCGCCGATCACGCCGGCGTCGTCGTTGACGTAGCCGTGGAACGCCGGGACCGCGGGGAGTCGGGGCGAGTCCTGGGCGCGCGCCGGGTGCCCACCGAAGGTGGGTGCGCCCATGAGCAGCAGCGCGATGAAGGTGGCGCGCGCGGCCGCGCGCCGGAGGTTCATGTCACCCGCAGGCCGTCGACGGCGCTCACCAGGCGTTCCACCTGGGCGAGGAACGCGCGGTACGCGGCGCGCGTGGGCTCCACGCCGGGATGCTTGCGCTCCGCGCGCAGCCGGTGCGCGCCCTTCAACGCGTTCTCATCGAGGCCGTGGATCTCGGCCACGCGCTCGATGACGCGGTCCAGGCTCGGCGGCGGCGCTTCGCCGTGGAGCCGGATCAGGGCGCGGAACAGCGTGTGGAACCCGCTCGCGAGCCGCGCCAGCGCCGCGTGCAGCTGCTCGGGATGGCCGCCGCCGGTCAGGTACTCCTGCATCAGTCTCAGGTGCTTGCCGCGCAGCTCCTGCTCGATCTGGAGCCTCAAGTAGGTGTCCGGCACCTCGAGTGTGTCGAACAGGTTCACGCCCTCCAGCTTCCAGTGGCGCTCCTTGAGGTCGGTCCACTCGATCGGGAACACGTCGAGCGAGCGCTGCACCTGCTGCATCGTCACGAACAGCGGATCGATGTGCGGCGGCTTGTTGGAGAGCGGCACCGAGGCGGCGATCGCGTCCAGCCGCGAGATGGGCAGGTCCTTCGCCACGACCAGGACGTTGATGTGCCGGTGCTGCGGGTCGAAGCCCTCGTTCAGGGCGCCGCCGGTGATGTAGGCGGAGAGGAAGTCCGGGCCCAGGCGCTCCTGCACCGGGGTGAGCCAGCGCTGCGCCGTGGCGAGCACCAGCGGCGTGGGCTCGATCATGCTCTTCACGTCGGTCATGGCGCGCACGATAAGGCAACGCCGCGAGGGGTCAAGAGACGCGCGCGGAGCGCGGCTACTGCTTTCGTCGTACTTGACCCTCCCCAAGCGCGCTCGTACCGTTCCTTGCCCATGCGCACGGTCGTCAACGACTTCAGCATCCACGTGGCCACGGTCAATGGCTCCGGCAGCCAGACCGCGAACAACGTGCTGCTCCGCTCCATCTTCCAGATGGGTGTTCCGGTCAGCGGCAAGAACCTGTTCCCCTCGAACATCGCCGGGCTGCCGACCTGGTTCACGATCCGCGCCAGCCGCGACGGCTGGATCGCGCGCCGCGGCGGACACGAGATCCTCGTGGTGATGAACCCCGAGACCGCCGCCGCCGACGTCGCCGAGATGGGCCCGGGCACGGTGATCGTGACCAACGACTCGATCAAGCTGCCGCCGGTCGCCGACGATCGCATCGTCTACGCGGTGCCGATGGCGAAGCTGATGGAGACCATCACCACCGACGTCAAGCTCCGCCGGCTGGTGGTGAACATGATCTACGTCGGCGTGCTCGCCGAGCTGCTGGGTATCGACGTGATCGAGGTGGACAAGGCACTCCACGCGCAGCTGGGCAGGAAGCCGAAGGCGATGGCGTTGAACCAGGCCGCGGTCCAGGCGGGCATGAAGTACGTGCGCGAGCACCTGCCCAAGCGCGACCCCTATAAGGTGGAGCGCATGAACGCCACCGCGGGCAAGATCCTGATCGACGGCAACACCGCGGCGGCGCTGGGGGCGATGTTCGCCGGCGTCACCGTGGTGACGTGGTACCCGATCACGCCCTCGAGCTCGCTGGTCGAGGCGCTGATCGGGTTCCTCGAGAAATACCGGCGCGATCCGGCGACGGGGAAGGCGAGCTACGCCGTGATCCAGGCCGAGGACGAGATCGCCGCCATCGGCATGGTGCTGGGCGCCGGCTGGGCCGGCGCGCGCTCGATGACCAGCACGTCGGGCCCCGGCATCTCGCTCATGGCCGAGTTCGCGGGCTACGGCTACTACACGGAGATCCCGGGCGTCATCTTCGACATCCAGCGCGTGGGCCCGAGCACGGGCCTGCCGACGCGCACGGCGCAGGGCGACCTGTCGTTCGCCTACGGGCTCTCGCACGGCGACACGCAGTTCCCGGTGCTGCTGCCGGGCTCGGTGGGCGAGTGCTACGAGTTCGCGCAAGCAGCGTTCGACCTCGCCGAGCGGCTGCAGATGCCGGTGTTCGTGCTCTCCGATCTCGACCTCGGCATGAACAACTGGATGAGTGACCCGTTCACCTACCCGGAGAAGGCCTGGGATCGCGGCAAGGTGCTGGACGACGAGGCGCTGGCGAAGGTCGCCAAGTTCGAGCGCTACCGCGACGTGGACGGCGACGGCATCCCGTACCGCACCCTGCCGGGCGCCAAGGACTGGAAGGGCACGTACTTCACGCGCGGCTCGGGTCACGACGAAGCGGCACGCTATACGGAGGACCCGAACGCCTACGTCCGCAACATGGACCGCCTGAAGCGGAAGCTCGAGACGGCGAGAACGATGGTGCCGGTGCCGGAAGTCTTTCTCACGAACGGCGCCGAGATCGGCTTGATCGCCTACGGCTCCTCGCACTGGGCGGTGGTCGAGGCGCGGGCCGAGCTCGCCGCCTCGGGCGTGCGCACCTCCTATATGCGCGTGCGCGGGTTGCCGCTGCCGGCGAGCGTCGCCGAGTTCGTGAAGCAGCACGACCGCGTCTACGTCATCGAGCAGAACCGGGACGCGCAGCTGGCCGAGCGCGTACGTTTGGAGTCCCCGGACAGAGCCGTGCGCATCAGGAGCGTGCTCCACTACGACGGCCTGCCGCTCGACGCGCGCTCGGTCGTCCGTGGCGTGCTGGCGCACGAGAGCGTCGCCCAGGGAGTGGTGAAGTGAGCACGACCACCCCAGCCGGCCAGCCGACCAACCGCCTCGGTCTCACCAAGGCCGAGTACGACGGCAGCAAGACCACGCTGTGCCCGGGCTGCGGGCACAACGCCATCACCGGCGGCATCATCCAGGCCGCGTGGGAGGCGGGACTCGAGCCGCACCGCGTGGCGAAGCTCTCGGGCATCGGCTGCTCGAGCAAGACGCCGGCCTACTTCCTCGGGCACTCGCACGGCTTCAACGCCGTGCACGGCCGCATGCCCAGCATCGCCACCGGCGTGCACGCCGCGAACCGCGACCTGCTGCTGATCGGCGTCTCCGGTGACGGCGACACCGCGAGCATCGGCCTGGGGCAGTTCTGCCATCTCGTCCGCCGCAACGTGCCGGTGGTCTACATCATCGAGAACAACGGCGTCTACGGGCTCACCAAGGGCCAGTTCTCCGCCACCGCCGACGTCGGCAGCACGCAGAAGGGCGGCAAGGCGAACCTGCTGATGCCGATCGACCTGTGCGCGATCGCGATCGAGCTGGGCTGCGGCTTCGTGGCGCGCTCGTTCTCGGGCGACCAGAAGCAGCTCCGCCCGCTCCTGAAGGCCGCGTTCGCGCACCCGGGCACGGCGGTGATCGACGTCAT
>DATLUU010000719.1:0-4902 GCA_035577885.1 Verrucomicrobiia bacterium | reverse complement strand
TCGAGCAACTCCGCATCGGCATGTGGGTCGATCCCGATCTCGGCGGCGCCATCGATGATCTCGTCGGCTCCGATCCCGCGCGCGGCATGGGCTACGTCTACAACTCCCCGAACGTGGACGAGCAGTACGGATCGACCCCGCCCGCGGTGGGATTCGATCTGCTGCGTGGACCGGTGGGGCCGGGCGGTCCGCTCGCGGCGAACGCGTTCACGATGTACACGAACGGCGGCGACCTCCAATCCGCGATCGAGAGCTACAACGTGCTCCAGGGGCTGAGCCGTACCGGGGCCCCGGTCATCGACCCGACGACCGGCCTGCCGACCCCGCTCCAGGTGCCGGGCGACCCGATCTCCGGCACGGGCTGGATCGACACCGCACCCGCCGACAAGCGGATGATCCTGGGCACGGGCGCGGTGGACCTGCTGCCAGGGCAGGTGCAGGAAGTGGACTACGCCATCGTCATCGGTCAGGGCATCAACCGGCTGTCGTCCGTGGCCACGATGCGCTGCAACGACGACGCCATCCAGGCGTTCTTCGACCGCTCGTTCGCGCCGCCGCTCCCCGCGGTGACGGACTGCAACCCGGTCGTCAACTGCCCGCGGCCGGCGAACTACTGGTACCAGCAGTTCTCCTCGGGTGGCGTGTTCTCGCCCGCCCAACTCGCGGAGATCGCGGGCCGCGTGGACGCCGCCACGCTCTACCTCGACTGGTCCGCCGATCCGGTCACGAACCTGCGCAACGCGTTGAACCCCGCATCCGCCGTGGATCCACTCTCGCAGGCGATCCGTGAGTTCGCGGCGTTCCAGTGCAACCTCGCGGTGAGCGCTCCGCCCGTCATCCCCTCGGGCGTGCCCCCCGTCTTCCTCGAGCTCGCGACGCCCGTGTCGTGCCCGGGGCTCGCCGCCTCGTCGATCCACGAGCTTGCCGAGACCGCGGTCGTGGGCCTGTCCGATGCCGACTACCTCGACGTCGGACCGAACCCCACCGCGCTCACCGGCGTGACCAACGTCGGGCTGCCGTTCTGGGGAGGCGCGGCCGGCTACGCCGCGGACCTGTTCGGGTCCTCGATCCCGAGCGGGACCCATGCGCACACCGTCGAGATCCGCTTCACCGGCGGCGCCCCCGGCCAGTACGCCTATCGCTACCTGCGCACGCTCGACGGCGGCGGGAACCGGGTCTACCTGATCCAGGACTACGTCCAGGTGCCGTGGCAGGTGTGGGACATCGACACGAACACGCAGCTGAACGGGGCGTTCCTCGAGAACGCGGGCCCACCACCCGCGACGAACATGGACGGGCAGTGGAACCCGGACGAATCGTCAACGGGCGGACGCGAGCTCGTGTGGGCGATGGATTCACCGTACAGCGGCGATGCCACGCCCGATTCCAAGTACTTCACCGATCCGGATCTTCAGGACATGCTCGCCGGCCAGGTGGACCTGCGCTACGTGATGTACCCACGGCTGACGGCGGCGGGAGCGGTGATCGACAACGGCGATCGGTTCCGTTGGACGTGGGGCGGCATCATTCCCAGCCTCGGTGTGGACGCGATGCTGTTCCACCTCGCCGGGCTCCCTGCGGGCGATCCGTCCCAGCTCCAGGGCTATTCCGACATCACCGGCTGCCTCTCCTCCATCAACAGCGGCTTCGGCATCGGCCCGACGTGCGACATCCCGACGCCGGTGCTGGTCTCGCTCGTCGGTGCGGAAGCCGCCCCGGACCACGTCACCATCCAGTGGTTCATCGGCGGCAGCGCCGCCTCGAGCATCCGCGTCGAACGGCGCGAGGCGGGAGCGGGGTGGACGGGCCTGCGGGACGTCCAGCCCGATGGCAGCGGCATGATCGAGTTCCGCGACACCGACATCGTCGCCGGGCAGGCGTACGACTACCGGCTGGGACTGCTCGATGGCGGACAGTTCCGGTGGCTGGGTCAGGTCTCGGTGACCGTGCCGCTCGAGAACGTGCTCGCGCTCGAGGGCTTCCATCCGAACCCGGCGGGGCGCGACATCCAACTCGCGTTCACGCTCGCGAGCCGCGAGCCGGCGAGGCTCACGGTCTTCGACCTCGCGGGACGGCGGCTGCTCTCTCGCGACGTCGGGGCACTGGGCGCGGGCCGCCACGTCCTCCCACTCGATCGCGGCACGTCGCTCCCGAGCGGGATCTACCTCCTCCAGCTGACGCAGGGCAACCGCACGATCACGCGCCGAGCCACCGCGATCCGTTAGCACCCGGTTCGAGGGGCCCAGCAGATCGCTCGAACACGAGTGCGAGCACCCATCCCTGGGCGCTCGCAGCTTTCGCTACTTCCTCGCCCAGCCCGCTCGCGGATCCGGGATCGGGGTCAGCATCGACTCGATGCGCGCGCGGTGCGACTCGTACCACGGCGGGAGCACGATGGCCTTGCCCAGCTCCTCGTCCTTGCCGAAGCCCGGCCCGTCGTCGGCGATCTCGAACAGCACGCCGCCCGGCTCGCGGAAGTAGATGCTCTTGAAGAAGTGACGATCCACGACCGGAGTCGAGTGCACGCTCGCCTTCGCCAGCGTGTCCACCCAGTGCGGATGCTCCTCCACGCTCGTGCCCCACGCCACGTGGTGCACCGTGCCCGCACCGGGGATCCCGCGCTCGGCCGGCGGCGCGTCGAGCTGGATCGTGCCGCCGCGGCGGTCGCCGCGCAGCTCCCAGGTCGAATCGCCCGCCTTCCTCGCGCCCATCACGTTCTCGAGCAGCGCACCGGTCGCCTCCGGGCGAGCGCCGTAGGCGCGCACGCCGTGGAAGCCCTGGAGCGCCAACTCACGAGGGATCTCGGGATGGTCGGCGATGCGCGGCTCGTCCGGCACGTGCGCTGCGACCAGCTCGTGCTCCAGGCCCTCGGGATCCGCGAACCGCAGCGAACCTCCATCACGCTTCGTCGCCACGCCCTCCTTGGCGAGCCGCTGCTCCCAGAACGCCAGAGCCGGCTCACCGGTCACGCGCCAGATCACGCGGTGCACCATGCCGGAGCCCGCGCGCCCGCGCGCGGCGCCGCGGTACTCGAAGAAGGTGATGTCCGCGCCCGGCCGCCCGTGCTCGTCGGAAAAAAACACGTGGTAGACGCTCGGATCGTCCTGGTTCACGGACTTGCCGACCAAGCGCAGGCCGAGCGCGCGGGTGTAGAAGTCGACGTTCTTCAGGACGTCGCCGGTGATGGCGGTGACGTGGTGCACACCTTCGAGCCGCATGAGGCCTCCGGGAAAAGGGACAGCCTTCAGACGCGCCGCGGTCAGGAGCGATGCGTCATGGGCCCGTCAGGCCGCGAGGACCGCCGCCATCATAGCCCCGGCCCCGCCGCCTTCCTCACCAGATCTTTGCCCGCGCCGCCTCGGCGCGCACCATGGCGTCGCCGTCCTTGCAGTTCCAGGCGGCCCTGAACTCGGGCATGTTCGACAGCGGCCCGTTGATGCGCCACTTGGCCGGGGAGTGCGGGTCGGTCTGCACCTGCGTCCTCAGGTCCTCGTTCGTCTGCAGGTTCCGCCACACGCGCGCCCAGCCGAGGAAGAAGCGCTGCTCGGGCGTGAAGCCCTCGATGGGCTTGCGCGACTGGCTTGCGTACGCCTTCTCCATGGCCGCATACGCCACGTTCAGGCCGCCCAGGTCGGCGAGGTTCTCGCCCAGCGTCAGGCTGCCGTTCACGTGCAGCGTGTCGATCACCGTGTAGCTGTCGAACTGCCCGCGCACGCGGTCGGCCTGCACCTTGTAGCGCTCCACGTCGGCGGGGCCCCACCAGTCGCGCAGGTTCCCCTGCGGATCGAACTGCCGGCCGCGGTCGTCGAAGCCGTGGCCCATCTCGTGGCCGATCACCGCGCCGATCGCACCGTAGTTCGTGGCGTCGTCGGCCTTGGTGTCGAAGAACGGCGGCTGCAGGATGCCGGCGGGGAAGTTGATGCTGTTCAACGACGCCGAGTAGTAGGCGTTCACGGTGGGCGGGGTCATCGTCCACTCGCCGCGATCCACGGGCTTGCCGATCTTGGCCATCGTGCGCGCGGCCTCGTAGGCGCGCGCCTCCTGGCGGTTCGCGTAGTGCTGCCCGGGCGCGATCGTGACCGACGAGTAGTCCTTCCACCGGTCGGGATAGCCGATCTTCTGCGCGAACGCCGCGAGCTTGCCGGCGGCCGCCTGCCGCGTCGAGTCGCTCATCCACGTCGCCGCCTGGATGCGCTCGCCGAGCGCGGCGCGCAGGTTCTTCACCATGGTGTCCATGCGCGCCTTGTCCGCGGGCGTGAACGCCTCCTTCACGTACTCCTGGCCGAGGATCTCGCCCAGCGACCCGTCGGTCTCGGCGATGCAGCGCTTCCAGCGCGGCAGCATCTCCTTGGCGCCCGAGAGCGCCTGGCGCAGCGCGAACCACTCCTTCACGTAGTCGCTGGAGAGGATCGGCGACGCGTCATGGAGGATGTGCGCCTTCAAGTACTCCTTCCACGTCTCGATCGGCGTGCGGGTGAGGAGCCCGTTCACCGCCTTGATGAAGTCGGGCTGGGTCACGTTCACCACCGCGGGGCGGACGTTGCGCTTGACCAGGTAGTCGTCCCAGCCGAAGTCGGGGGCGAGAACGCTCAGCGAGTCCCACGGCATCTTGTGGTACGTGGCCTTGGGGTCGCGCCGCTGCACGTTCGTCATCGACGCCTGCGCGAGCTGGGTCTCGAGCGCCATCACCGCATCGGCGTGCTTCTGCGCCGAGGCGGCGTCCTCACCCGAGAGCTTCAACAGGTTCGCGGTCACGCGCAGGTAGGTGGAACGCGTGGCCACCGACGACGAGTCCGTGCGCGTGTAGAAGTCGCGGTCGGGAAGCCCGAGACCGCCCTGGCCCAGGAACGCGATCACGTTCTCGCTCTGCTTGGGATCCTGCGCCGAATAGAACGCGAACAC
>DATLUU010000718.1:0-3271 GCA_035577885.1 Verrucomicrobiia bacterium | reverse complement strand
TCCGACACGCGGGTCGATCCGCTGCATGCGCGAAAGATGGCGGCGCTGATGCAGTCGCTGGGCGGCGACAACCCCGTGCTGCTGCATTACGACGTGTCCAGTGGTCACGCGGGCGGGAAGAGCGTCGACAAGAGCATCGAGGACAATGCGGACCTGCTGCAGTTCCTGCGCTGGCGGCTGGGCATGGTGCCGCCGACGCCGTAGCGGACGGCGGGACGGACGAGAGTCGATCATCACGAAGCTCGAGCTGCGCAGGCGGCGGCGGGTCCGACCCGCCGCCGTTTGCGTTGCCGCACACGGTGGCGCGATGCTCCTTGCTCCATGCGCTGGTCCCGTCGCTCGTTCCTCCGCGGCTCGCTCGCCGGCGCCGCCGGGCTGCTCTCCGCCGGCGGCCTCGAGCATGTGTTGGCCGCGATGTCGACCGGGCCGCGCGCCGTGGCCGACGGCTATGGCGCGCTCGTTCCCGATCCCGAGGACCTGCTCGACCTGCCTCCGGGTTTTCGTTATCAGGTCCTCTCAATTGGGACGTCCAACGAGGATCGGCCTGCCGACGCGAGTGTCGCCTCGACGCTGAGCGACGGATCGCCGACGCCTGGCAGTCACGACGGGATGGCCGCGTTCGCGGGCCGCGATGGACTCACCATTCTCGTGCGAAATCACGAGTTGGAGGCGGACGACACGCCAGCGGTCGATCCGCGCCGCGAGCGCCCCTACGACCCGAAGACCGGCGGCGGCACCACGACCTTGTGGGTGGATCCCGAGCGACGGCTGGTGAACTCGTTCGCGAGCCTCTCGGGCACGCTTCGCAACTGCGCCGGCGGCCGAACGCCATGGGGCTCATGGCTCTCGTGCGAGGAGACCGTGCTCGCGCCGGGCGCGAAGGGCGCCGCGGATGCCGGGCTCGATCCGGCCGTGGGCAAGCCGCACGGCTACATCTTTGAAGTGGACTCGCGCAGCGAACGCCTGGTGGACCCCGTCCCGCTCAAGGCGATGGGACGGTTCCGGCACGAGGCCGTGGCCGTGGATCCCGAGACGGGGTTCGCCTACCTGAGCGAGGACCTCTCGGACGGGCTCCTCTATCGATTCCGCCCCGAGGCCGTACGCCGCGGCGCCAAGCCATCTGCTTTGCGCGTGGGAGATTACGCGCGTGGCGGCGTGCTCGAGGCGCTGCGCGTCGTGGGCCGGCCCCAGCTCAAGACGCAGAACTGGAACCTGCCGCGCGCGATCGAGTTCGGCGAGTCGCACGAGATCGACTGGGTGCGCATCGAGGACCCCGATCCCGACGTGGACCTGCTGCGTTCGCCCGATGACCCGAAGCGCACGGTCGCCGCGCCAAGCTCCACGCGGGCACAGGGTTTCGCGCAGGGCTGCGCGCAGTTCGCGCGCAGCGAGGGGCTCGCGTACGCGGACGGCGCCATCTACCTGTGCTGCACCAATGGCGGCGCGAAGGGACTCGGCCAGGTGTTCCGCATCGGCCTGCGGGAGCAGCGGTTGTCGCTGCTCGTGCAGTCCGACGATTCTGCGCTGCTCGACGGCCCCGACAACATCTGCGTCGCGCCGTGGGGCGACCTGATCGTGTGTGAGGATAATCTCTCGCAACGCGAGAACTACATCGTGGGCCTGACGCCGCAGGGACGTTGCTATCGTATCGCGCACAACGCGCATCCCAGGAAGCGGGAGTTCGCCGGCGTGTGCTTCTCTCCCGATGGGAGCACGCTGTTCGCGAACGTCCAGAACCCCGGGCGCACGTTCGCGATCTGGGGCCCGTGGAATTCGCGTCGCGCGTGAGCGTTCGCCGCGCCCGCGCTGCGCGCGCATGGAAACTGTCCAGCGGAGATTTCACCGCGACTTGTCGGGAGAATTTTTCGCTTGTGGCCGCGCACGCGAAGGTGGGATAACCCAACCTCGCTGTCCAAGGCGGGCCGCCCCCCCACGCCGACCACGGCGTTTACACTCACTCACCCGCACACTTCCAACTCTCGTTCAGTTCCTGTTCCCCCAGTCCAGCCGGGCCGACCTGATGCAGCGGCGTCGATCAGCCCCGGAGGTCGCCCCGGCCGGACACTTAGCTGAAGCTGGGTCATTCCTATGCTTCGCGGACCAGGGAGGTCCTCATGTCGGCATTCGTGTCCACGGAGAAGTCCGCCACTCCCACCACCAACGCACCGACGCTCGCAGGGATCCACGTCGCACGGCGCTTCACGAACCCCGGACGTCATCCGTTCGAGGACGTGAAGTGGGAGCGCCGCAAGACCGTCATCGCCAACCCTGATGGCTCGACGGTGTTCGCCATGGACGGCGTCGAGGTGCCCGCGGAGTGGTCGCAGCTCGCCACGGACATCGTGGTCAGCAAGTATTTCCGCAAGGCGGGCGTGCCCGGCACGCCCGGCCACGAGACGAGCGTGCGCCAGGTCGTGCACCGGCTCGCCCACACCATCCGCAACGCCGGCGAGCAGCAGGGCGGCTATTTCGCCGCGCTCGAGGACGCGGACGCGTTCGAGGCCGAGCTGGCGTTCATGCTCGTGAAGCAGATCGGCGCGTTCAACTCGCCGGTGTGGTTCAACTGCGGCCTCTATCACGAGTACGGCATCGGCGGCTCCGGCGGCAGCTTTGCCGTCAACGCGTCGACGAACGACGTGCAGATGACCGTCGACTCGTACTCGCGCCCGCAGGTGTCGGCGTGATTCATCCAGTCGGTGGGCGACGACCTCATGTCGATCTTCGAGCTGGTGAAGAACGAAGCGCGCGTGTTCAAGTTCGGCTCGGGCACGGGCACGAACTTCTCGAAGCTGCGCGGGCGCATGGAGAAGCTCTCGGGCGGCGGCACGTCGTCGGGGCTCATGAGCTTCCTCGAGGTGCTCGACCGCGGCGCGGGTGCGACCAAGTCGGGGGGCACGACGCGGCGCGCGGCGAAGATGGTCGTGCTCGACATGGACCATCCCGAGATCGTCGACTTCATCCACTGGAAGGTGCGCGAGGAGCGGAAGGTCGCAGCACTCGTCGCTGCGGGCTACTCGCCGGACTTCAACGGCGAGGCGTACGCCACGGTGGCGGGGCAGAACTCGAACAACAGCGTGCGCGTGCCGGATACGTTCATGGAGGCGGTCGAGAAGGACGGCCCGTGGCAGACGCGGCTGCGCACGACCGGCGCCGTGTACGAGACGTACCAGGCGCGCAAGCTCTGGCGCGACATCGCCGACGCCGCCTGGGCCTGCGCCGATCCCGGCGTGCAGTACGACGACACGATCCAGAAGTGGCACACCTGCAAGGC
>DATLUU010000717.1:0-3424 GCA_035577885.1 Verrucomicrobiia bacterium | reverse complement strand
TAGCGATCCGTCGGGGTCGCCGGGGCGCTCGTTGGAGCGCCCTGGTAGCGCGCCTTCAGCTGGCCCCACGACTCGCGCATCGCGGGAACCGGGGATCCGAACACGGCCCGACCTCCGTGTGAAGGTGTGGAGCACCCAGCTTGGTGCGCCCGAGCGCCCGCCGCAACCCTGTGCTACTACTCGCGGTAGTGACGGCGCGGGAACGAATGGGATCTGGTGGTCTCCGGGGACTTCAAATCCCTTGGTCGGGCGCCTCCGGCGTCCGAGGTGGGTTCGATTCCCACGCGTTCCCGCCAGCCTTCCTGCTCGCACTCGCGCTCACGTGCCTCGCCGGCCGCGCCGAAGCGGCGAGCGCGCTCCCCGACTCGCTGCCGCAGCTCCCGGGCATCGAGGTCGTCAACTCGGACAAGGTCGACGCGGCGAAACAGGCGCACGCGGACTCGGTCAAGGCGCGCGGCTGGAGTGCGCAGCCACGGTTCGTGATGATGCGCTCGCTGCTCTTTCCCGGCTGGGGCCAGATGTACAACCGCGCGTGGTTCAAGGCCGCCGCGGTGACGGCGGGCGAGGTGGCGTTCGGGGTCGCGATCTACAACGACTCGCAGAAGCTGAACGACATCCAGGCGCAGCTCGACGCCGAGCACGACCCCGACCGTTACGCGGCGCTGGCGAACGAGTACAATGACCAGATCGACCAGCGCACCGCGCACGCCTGGCTCCTGGGAGCCGTCGTGACGTATGCGATGGTCGATGCGTACGTTGACGCCCACTTCCGCGGCTTCGAATTCGAATTCAAGCACGATCCGGCCCTGCCGAACGGGCCGCCCCCGGCCACGCCCAGCGGCGGCGGGAGCGGCACCACGCGCCTGGGCCTCAGGTGGCACTTTTGAGCGACCCCAGGCTCGAGAACATCCGCAACTTCTGCATCGTCGCCCACATCGACCACGGCAAGAGCACGCTCGCCGACCGCCTGCTCGAGCTGACGCACACGCTGACGCCGCAGCAGATGAAGGCGCAGGTCCTGGACGACATGGACCTCGAGCGCGAGAAGGGCATCACCATCAAGTCGCACGCCATCGCCATGGCGTACCGGTCGAAGAACGGGCGCACGTACGAGCTGAACCTGATCGACACGCCCGGCCACGTCGACTTCACCTACGAGGTGTCGCGGGCGCTGGCGGCGTGCGAGGGCGCGATCCTCGTGGTGGATGCCTCACAGGGCATCGAGGCGCAGACGCTCAGCAACTACTTCCTCGCCAAGGACCAGCACCTGGCGATCGTGGGCGCGATCAACAAGGTCGACCTGCCCGCCGCTCGCCCGGATGACGTGGCGCTGGAGATCGAGCACGTGGCGGGCGTGCCCGCGGAGCACGTGAGCCGCATCAGCGCCAAGACCGGCCTGGGCGTGGCCGAGCTGCTGGAGCGGGTGATCGCCGACGTGCCGCCGCCTTCGGGCGACCCGGACGCGCCGTTTCGGGCGCTGATCTTCGATTCGAAGTTCGACCAGTACCGCGGCGTCGTCTGCCTGGTGCGCGTGGTGGATGGCTCGGTCCGCGCCGGCGACCAGATCCAGTTCCTCTCGAACGGCGTGCGCCACGAGGTGGCCGAGGTCGGGAAACTGCGCTTGAAGCTCGACGCCGAGCCCGAGCTGCACGCGGGCCAGGTGGGCTACGTGGTCGCCAGCATCAAGACCGTGGCCGAGGCGCGCGTGGGCGACACGCTGGCCACGGCGGCCGAGCTGCCGGCGGGCACGGTTCTCCAGCCGCTCGCGGGCTTCCGCGAGACCAAGTCGATGGTGTTCTCGGGGCTCTATCCGATCGACGCCGAGCAGTACGAGTCACTCAAGGAAGCGCTCGCCAAGCTGCGTTTGAACGACGCCTCGTTGGATTACGAGCCCGAGACGTCGGTGGCGCTCGGCTTCGGCTTCCGCTGCGGGTTCCTGGGGCTCCTGCATCTCGAGATCATCCAGGAGCGACTGCGCCGCGAGTTCGCCGTCGACCTGATCGCCACCACCCCGAGCGTGATGTACCACGTGCTGCAGACGAACGGCGATCTCCTCAAGGTGGACAATCCGGCTCACATGCCACCGGTGCAGAACATCGAGGCGATCGAGGAGCCGGTGGTGCTGGCGCACGTGGTGACGCCGACCGACTACCTCGGCAACATCATGAAGCTCTGCCAGGACCGGCGCGGCACGTTCCAGGACATGGTGCACCTGGAGGAGAAGCGGGTGCGCGTCGCCTACAGGCTGCCGCTGGGCGAGATCGTGCTCGACTTCTACGACCGGTTGAAGAGCGTGTCGCGCGGCTACGCCTCGCTCGACTACGAGTTCACCGGCTACCAGGAAGCCGACGTGGTCAAGCTGGACGTGATGCTGAACGGCGAGATCGTGGATGCGCTGTCCGCGATCGTCCACCGCGACAAGGCGTACCCGTACGGCAGCTCGCTGTGCGAGAAGCTGAAGGAGCTGATCCCGCGGCAGATGTTCCAGGTCGCGATCCAGGCCGCGATCGGCGGCAAGGTGATCGCACGCGAGACGCTGGGGGCGATGCGCAAGAACGTGATCGCCAAGTGCTACGGCGGCGACATCACGCGCAAGCGGAAGCTGCTGGAGAAGCAGAAGGAGGGCAAGCGTCGGATGAAGCAGATCGGCACCGTGGAGGTGCCCCAGGAGGCGTTCCTCGCGGTGCTCCGCGTGGACCGGGGCTAGGGGGAGCGCATGGCAGCCAAGGGCCCGCGCTCGGTCACCCGCGACTACCTCGAGGCCATCGCCTGGGCGGTGGCGATCACGCTGGCGCTGCGCACGTTCGTCATCCAGGCGTTCCGCATCCCGAGCGAATCCATGTGCGACACGCTGCTCGTGGGCGACTTCCTGTTCGTGAGCAAGCTCGACTACGGCGCCAAGATCCCGTTCACGCACCTGCGGCTGCCCGGGCTCCACCAGCCGCGGCGCGGCGAGGTGATCGTGTTCCAGTGGCCCGAGGACCCGTCCAAGGACTTCATCAAGCGCTGCATCGCCACCGGCGGCCAGACGGTGGAGGTGCGCCACAAGCAGGTGTTCGTGGACGGCACGCCCCAGGTCGAGCCGTACGTGAAACACACGTCCCCTGCCGAGGACCCCGCGGGCTACACGCCGCGCGACAACTACAAGCCGCCCACAGTCGCGCCCGGCGAGCTGTTCATGATGGGCGACAACCGCGACAATTCGAACGACAGCCGGTTCTGGGGCACGGTGCCCATGGACCTGGTCAAGGGCCGCGCGCTGTTCATCTACTTCTCGACCGCCGGCACGGCGTGGTGGAACGGCCTCTTCCACGTGCGCTTCGACCGGCTGCTCAAGGTGATCCACTGATGGCGCTCGTACCGGGTCCGGATCACGCCGCCCGCGAGCGGGCGCGCACGGCGCTCTACGTGCACGTGCCGTTCT
>DATLUU010000716.1:0-5278 GCA_035577885.1 Verrucomicrobiia bacterium | reverse complement strand
GAGTTCGACCTGGTCTCGGGGCCCAAGGGCAAGCAGGCGGCGAACGTCTCCAAGATCTGATCGCCAGGTCCCCGAGGTGCTTCTGGGTCCCGCGCTCCGGCGCGGGGCCCGTTCGCTTTCCGGGGCCGCTCAGGCCGCGGCTCGGGCGCCGGTCCGTCTTCCCGGGCGCGGCGGCCCGTGGGTCAAGCCGATCGCGCGAAAAGCCGATAGAATGGTGTGATCCCGCGCCCCCCACACCTTCCATCGCGCTCGCTCCGACCGGACTTCCGATCCTGAATGCTCGAAACCATCCGCACGTTCACGGCGCTCAGTGAGGAGTTCGTCGAGCTCTTCATGAAGCACCACCCGGTGGCGGCCACCGAGGCCGGCATCCACGACTACGACCACCTGCTGCCGGACGATTCCCCGGACGGCCTGAGGGCGCGCGCGGCGTGGCTGCGCGACCTGGACCAGCGGCTGGTGGCCTCGGTGCCGTGGGAGGAGCTGCCGCTCGAGCCGCGCATCGACTTCGCGCTCCTGCGCTCGCGCATCGCCGCGCTGCGCGCCGACCTCGAGGAGATCCGGCAACCGCAGCGCTACCCGGGCGTGTTCCTCGATCGTGCCTTCAACGCCGTGCACCTGCTGCTCGCGCGCTCGTTCGCGCCGCTCGACGAGCGCAAGGAAGCGGTGGTGGCGCGGCTCATGGCGATCCCGGACTACCTCGAGGCGGTGAAGCCGAACCTGCAGCAGGTGCCGCCCGAGCTGCTCGCCGCGAGCCTCGGCACCGCCGCCCAGGGGCCGACGTTCGTGGACGAGGTGGTGCGCACGCTGCTCAAGCAGTTCCCCGGCGAGGCGGAGCGGCTCGAGCACGCCGGCAACCGCGCGCGCTCCGGGTTCCTGCGCTTCCACGACTGGATGGAGCGCGAGCTCAAGCCCAGGTCGGCGGGCACGTTCGCGATCGGCGAGCGGTGGATGAACTACAAGCTCGAGCGCGAACACATGGTGCCGTACACCTGCGCGCACCTGGAGGAGATGGGCCGCGAGCACGTGGCACGTGCGCAGGAGCAGCTCGAGGGCGAAGCGCGCCGCCGCGATCCGCGCCGCACCTGGCGCGAGCTGATCGACGACGGCCGCCGCCGCGTGCCCGAGCCGCACTGGCTGCGCGACGCGTACGTGGCGGAGATGGACCGGGCGCGGCGGTTCGTGCTCGAGCGCCGCATCGCGCCCATCCCGCCCGGCGAGCGGCTCGAGATCCTCGACACGCCGGTGTTCGAGCGCGCCCTGGTGCCGTTCGCCGCCTACCAGGCGCCGGCGCCGTTCGATACCGACACCGCGGGCGTGCTCTACGTGACGCCCATCGACATCCGCCGCGCGAAAGACGAGCAGGCGGGTCAGTTGGGCGCCCACTGCACGCCGGCGCTGCCGATCATCGCGCTCCACGAGGGCTACCCCGGACACCACCTCCAGCTCTCGCACGCGAACCGGGCGGGAAGCCGGCTCCGCCGCATCATGCACAGCGACGTGTTCGCCGAGGGCTGGGCGCTCTACTGCGAGGAGATGATGTGGGAGCAGGGCTACTTCACCGCCGACCCGCTCACGCGCCTGTTCCAGCTCCGAGACCTGCTGTTCCGCGCCTGCCGCGTGGTGCTCGACGCCGCGCTCCATTCGGGACGCATGACGCCGCAGCAGGCGGTCGACTACCTTGTCGAGCACGCCATGCTCGACCGCGGCGTCGCCGCGAGCGAGGTCAGCCGCTACTGCACCACGCCCACACAGCCCATGAGCTACCTGGTCGGGAAACTCCAGATCCTCGAGCTGCGCTCGGAAGCCCAGCAGAAGCTGGGCGCACGGTTCCTCCTGCACGACTTCCATGCGGCCCTCCTCGCCAGCGGCACGATCCCGCCGGCGCTGGTGCGTGAGGAGCTGTGGTCCCGGCTGGGGGTGGCGTGAGGGCGCGCGCGAGACACGGGCTGGTCCTGCTGGGAGCCGCGCTCGCCGCCAGCCTCACCGCGACGCGGGCGCTCGCCGTGGAGCCCGCGGACAAGTACGCCGCGATGCCGGCCTCCACCGGGCTCAAGTGGTCCTCGGTCTCCTTCAAGTCGTCGCGCGACGAGGCGGACCTGACCGGGTGGTGGTTCGAGGGCAAGCCGGACGCCCCGGTGCTGGTGCTGTTCGATCGCTCGACCGGCAACATGGGTGACCTGCTGCCCGCCGCGAGCGAGTTCGTGGGCCGCGGCTTCAGCGTGATGACGTTCGACTACCGCGACTTCGGCCCCGCGGGCCCGGGGGCGGTCGACTCGCTGGTGCAGCTCGCGTTCGCGTCGCGCTGGGTGAACGACGCCGAGGGCGCGCTCCGCTTCGCGCGCGGCAAGGCGGGCGGGCGGCCGGTGTTCGCGTGCGGGCAGGAGCTGGGCGGCGCCGTGGCCGTGGCGGCGGGCGCGCGCGACCGGAAGAACGCCGACGCCGTCTCGTGCGAGGGCCTGTTCCGCACGCTTCCCGAGCTGCTGCGCTCGAGCGGCCTCGCCCAGATCCCGGGCGTGCCCGAGCGGCATCGCTTCCTGGTCGAGACCGGCGACGAGCCGGTCACCGCGGTGAGCGGGCTCATGGTGCCGCTCCACGTCACGGTGGCGATGAAGGACGACGTCTGGCCGCCGGCCGTGACGCAGGAGGTGGTGCGGCGGAGCCTGTCGCGCATCGACCGCTGGATCGTGCCCGACGGCAAGCACCTCGGGCTCGAGAAGACGCCCGGCTACTACGACCGCATCGGCGGCTGGTTCACGCGCATCGCCGGGATGCTCAAGGCGGCGACGCCGGCGCCAGCGCCGGCCACACCCGCGCCGCAGAAGTAGCCGCCAGGGAACGCGACGGGGCGGCGCCCGCAGGCACCGCCCCGTGCTCGTGGAGCTTCGATTCAGTGCGGCTGCGGGAACAGCATCCGGAAGTTCTCGTCCAGCCCGCGGACGAGCGGATAGCGGTCGCTCACCGGACGCGCCGAGGATGCGCTCGTGGACGCGTAGGAGAGCGCGTTCACCGGGGGCACGAAGCAGCCGAATCTCGCGTTGATCGCCTCGATCATTGTATTGGCCATGAGCGCGTAACCGAGGTCGTTCGGATGGACGCCGTCGAGGCCGAAGAGCCCGCCGGTGATGAAGTCGTTCGTGTAGTCAACCCCGCCGAGCGAGATGCCGTTCGTGGCGATCGTCGCGAGCAGCCCGGCGAGATCCACCTTGGCACAGAACGGACGGGTCGAGACCGAGTCCACGACCGCGTTCAGCTGTTGAACGATCTGCTGCGTGGCGGCAACCTCTCCGACGCGCAGGAGCGCCGATTCGGGAAGCGGCTGGCCGTTGCCCGCGACCGTTGGGTTGAGCACCGTGAAGACTCCGGTCGGGACCCCGGTGCCGGTCTGGGCGATCACGGGGCCGGCACCGAGCAGGAGCAGGTCGCCGGCCTGCGCCGGCCCGCTCGCGCCGATGAGCGGTACCGGCTGATGGGTGGTCGCATCGGGCGGGATCGCCGGCAGCGTCGTGAAGAGCGGGATCGTGGTCACGTCGGGCACGTTGAACACGGCCACGCGCGTGCCAGGGGATGCGGTGTGGATGGAGTTGAGTGCGATGGTCATGAGCTGCGCGTATGCGGCACCCGTCTGGGCGGGCGGGGACGTGCCCTGCTGGGCCGCGAAGCCCAGGATCTCGTTCGCGCCGTACTCCAGCGACATGATCGTGGGTTGCAGCGACAGCGCCTGAGCCAGCACCGTCCCACGCGTGCGCTGGATGATATTGAAGTAGGTGAAGTTCTGCCGGTTCACCGGCGGCACCGTATTGTGGTAGTGCGTGGTGTCGACCAGGTCGAGCAGGATCGCGCCCGGGATGCCCATGTTGTGGTAGGCGAAGGGCTGGGACAGGTTCACCGGCGCGCCGGTCGTCCGCCCGGCATTGCTGATGATGAGCGGCGAGTACGACTTGATCTCGAGCAGCGCCGGGATGCCGTCCTGATTGATCGCGGGGAACGTGAATTGGCCCTGGCCGTCGACCTGCACGCTCTTCCCGAGCTGCTGCGCGAAGAGCGCCGGGAACGAGTGGATCTGGTGCCGGTCCACGAGTCCTCCGGATTCGTATCCGGAGCTGAGGCTCGTGCCCACGGCGACGTAGGTGGAGAGATCGACGCCGTTCGCGTTCGTCGTCGGTCCGTTGATGCTGTCCAGCTTGTCACACGGCCCCGAGCAGCCGGCGAGCGCGGCGATCAACGTGATCGCGAGTCCCAAGCGGGTGCGGGTGAGGTGTCTCATGGCGTCCCTCCGCTCACCAGTGATACGCGACGGCGGCGCCGAACGCGTTCACGTACGTCTTGTAGGTGCCGTTGTACCCGTTTCGCTCGCGTCCCTCGGTGGAGCGGTTCTCCAGGAAGAGGAACAGGTTGTAGGCGTCGAGCGTCCACTGGCCGCGCGTCATGCCCGCGCCCACCGTGACGCCGTGCCGATTGGCGTCCGGCAGCAGCGGCGTCACCGACTCGGACGGCGCCGGCGAGTGGTCGTAGTAGTAGCCGAAGCGGTACATCCAGGTCGCGAGCCGGTGCTCGGCGCCGGCACGGATCTGGATCTGGTCGTCGTAGTTCTCGACCAGGTCCTGGTTCAGCGACGGATCCTTCGGGAAGCGCAGCGAGAGCTTGTCGAACGCCGACCACTGCGTCCACAGCACGTCGACCTCGGTCGTCCAGTCGGGGCGCAGATTCCACGCCACGCCGCCCGACAGCATGCCCGGGAACACCAGCTCGGTCGTGACCGGCTGCCCCGGCGGCAGGCCCGCGGCCACGACGCCGTCGAACGACGGATCGCCCGTCGGGATCTGCGTGAAGCTCGCGTCACCGTCGTCGATCTTCACCTTCACCTCGCTCCGGTACGTCGCCCCGATCCGCCACTGCTCGTTCGGCGTCACGAGCGCGGCGAGGTGGAAGCCATATCCGGGCTTGTAGTCGGACTTGAGCTTCGCGTGCGCCACGTTCACCGGCGCTCCGCCCGTACTCGGGACCGTCTGGATGTTGTTCAACTCGACGTTCGCGTACATCACGCTGGGCCCGGCGGCGACGCTCCACTTCGCGTTGGGCGCGAACGCCAGGCTGGCCGAGCCGTTGAACCCGCGGAGGTCGGCCTTGGTGACGATCGTGCGGCCCGTGAACGTGGACGGATCCTCCCACTCCACGCCGAGACCGAACGGGGCATTGAAGCCCACGCCCCACGCCCACTTCTCGTTCAGGTGGCTCGTGAAATAGACATTCGGCGGGAAGAAGTTGCCCGTCTTCA
>DATLUU010000715.1:0-3565 GCA_035577885.1 Verrucomicrobiia bacterium | reverse complement strand
CTGGCTTCGGCGGTCACCACGCCATTCCCTTCCACCGGCTCCTTGCCGAGCGCCTGCTCGATCAAAGCCGCCTCCTGCTGCTGGTGCGCGGCGTAGATGCCGGTCGCGGGCGAGGCGGCGGCCCGGCGGGCGACGAAGCGGAAGCGATGCCCGCGCGGCACCACCGCTTCGAGGCGATGGCGAAGGTGGCGCCAGGCGCCCATGTTCGCCGGCTCCTCCTGCACCCAGCACACGTCGCGCGCTTCCGGGTAACCGGCGAGCACGGCGGCCAGCTCCTTCTCGGGGAACGGATAGAGCTGCTCCAGCCGAACGATCGCCGTGTCGGTGATGCCGCGCGCCTCGCGTGCCTCGCGCAGCGTGTAGTGGAACTTGCCGCTGGTGAGTCGGATGCGGCGCACGCGCTGGTGGTCGACGAGCGCGTCGTCCAGGACCGGCTGGAACGTGCCGTGCGTGAACTCGGCCACGGCCGAGATCGCGAGCTTGTTCCGGAGCAGGCTCTTCGGGCTCATGATCACGAGCGGCTTGCGGAACGGTCGGTGGAGCTGGCGACGGAGCGCGTGGAAGAGCTGGGCGGGCGTGGTGAGGTTACAGACCTGAAGATTGCGATTGCCGCAGAGCTCGAGGAAGCGCTCCAGCCGGCCGCTCGAGTGCTCGGGTCCCTGGCCTTCGTAGCCATGCGGCAGCAGCAGCGTCAGCCCCGACATGCGCCCCCACTTCGACTCGCCCGCGGCGATGAACTGGTCGATGATCACCTGCGCCGCGTTCGCGAAGTCGCCGAACTGCGCCTCCCACAGCGTCAGCGTGTGCGGGTCGGCGGTGCTGAACCCGTACTCGAACCCGAGCACGGCGGCCTCGCTGAGCATGGTGTCGATGACATCGAAGCGACCCTGCTCGGGCGCCAGGTGCTGGAGCGGCACCCAGCGGCGGCCGTCCTCGTGGTCGAAGAGCTCGGCGTGACGCTGGGTGAACGTGCCGCGCCCGGTGTCCTGGCCGCTCAAGCGCACGTTGCGGCCCTCGAGCAAGAGCGTGCCGTAGGCGAGCGCCTCGCCCAGCGACCAGTCGATGCGGTCCTCGAGGAACATGCGCCGGCGGTCGGCCGCGAGCTGGGCGATCTTGCGGTGCGGGTGGAAGTCGTCGGGGAGCTTGGTGACGCCGTGCAGCACCTGCTCCAGCGTCTCGCGCGGCGCGCGCGTGTCGGCGCTCCAGTCCTCCCCCGCCCACGACAGGCCCTGCCAGGTGCCCCGCGGCGTGCGGCGCTCCGGCAGCACCGGCTCGCGCGAGGCCTTGGCGTGCGCGGCGCGGAACGCGGCGTCCAGCTCACGGGTCATGCGCTCCACCGCCGCGGCGTCGAGCGCGCCGGCCTGCACCAGCTGGTCGGCGTAGGCGCGCGAGGCGGCGACGTGCTCGGCGATGCGCTGGTACATGACCGGCTGCGTGAACGTGGGGTCGTCCATCTCGTTGTGGCCGTGCTTGCGGTAGCAGACCAAGTCGATGCAGACGTCGCGCTTGAAGCGCATGCGGTACTCGAGCGCCAGCGTCATGGCGTGCACGCACGCCTCCGGGTCGTCGCCGTTCACGTGCAGCACCGGCGCGTCGACGACGCGCATGATCGCGGTCGGGTAGCGCGTGGCGCGGGCGTCGCGCGGCGAGGTGGTGAAGCCGACCTGGTTGTTCACCACCACGTGGATCGTGCCGCCGGACTCGTAGGCCGGGAGCTGCGCGAGCGCCAGCGACTCGGGGACGATGCCCTCGCCCGAGAACGCGGCGTCGCCATGGATCAGCACCGGAATGCCGCGCTCGCGCAGGCGATCGGCCATGACCTCCTGCCGCGCGCGCATGGCGCCGAGGACGACCGGGTTCACGAACTCGAGGTGGCTGGGGTTGTAGGTGAGCGCCAGGTGCACGCGGCGGCCGTCGGGCAGCACATGGTGCGACGAGTAGCCGAGGTGGTACTTGACGTCGTCGGCGCCCTGCACGTCCGCGGGCACGAAGTTGGACTCGAACTCGCTGAAGATGTTCTCCAGCGGCTTCTTCATGATGTTGGCGAGGAAGTTGATGCGGCCGCGGTGCGGCATGCCGATGGTGATCTGCTCCACGCCCATCGCCGCCGCGCCCGAGATCAGCGTCTCGAACATGGGGATCAACGAGGCCGCGCCCTCGAGCGAGAAACGCTTCTGGCCGGTGTAGCGCGCGTGCAGGAACTGCTCGAAACCGTCCGCCGAGAGCAGCGCGCGCAGCACCGCGACGCGCGCGGGATCGGCGAGCTGCGGGCGGTTGCGCGTCGACTCCATGCGCTCCTCGAGCCACTCGCGCGCCGCGGCGTCGGGGAGGTCCATGAACTCGGCGCCGAGCGTGCCGCAGTAGGTCTCCTTGAGCGCGTCGAGCAGCTGCCGGAGCGCGCCCTTGAACTCGCGGTGGAACGGCGCCTGCACCTCGCGGTCCAGGTCGGCCTCGGTGAGCCCGAACGCGGACAGCTCGAGGAACGGATGCGGGGGCGCGCTCTCCAGGCCCAGCGGGTCGAGCTTCGCCACCAGGTGGCCGAACTCCCGGTAGGCGTGCACGAGCGCGAACGCGCTGTCGGGGCCGCCCGAGGCGGCGGGCTTCCGCTCGCCGAACTCCACCCCGGCGAAGAACAGCGCCCAGTCCTCGGGCACCGACCGGGGATTCTCCAACCAGTGTCGGTACTGCTCCTCGATGTAGTCGGCGTTCGCCCGTTGGATGAAATCCGCCCGACCGGACATGCGAAACCTCAGTGCTGGATGGGATTGCGCGGCCGGACACTTGCCACGGATGGTAGCCAGGGATGCGCCGCGGCGAGCGAAACTAGCACGAAGCGAGCCGCCCGACGCGCCTACATTCTCCAGTCGGACAACGAGTTCCGGTCACTTCTTCGTGCGCTTCCCGCCTGCCGGAGCCCCGTTGGATGCGAACACGCGCGCGTCGAACCAGTCGCGGTTCTCCTCCAGCGCGGCGCGGAGCGCCTTGGGCTTGTTGAGGCCGTGGCCGAAGCCGGGGAACAGCGTGAGCTTCGCCTCCACGCCCACGTCCACGAGCGCCCGATACAGCTCGCGCGCATCCGGCGTGGGCACGCGCGCGTCGGCGCCGCCGTGCTGGATCAGCACCGGACAGCCGGCCCCTTCGCGCACGGTGGTGATCGGCGACGTCTTCGCGAAGATCTCCGGGTCGTCCCAGGGCGTGGCCTTCAGGTACTGGCGCGTGAACGGCGTGATGTCGGTGTTGACGTAGTACGTCATCCAGTCGGAGATCCCCGCCCCCACCGAGATGGCCCGGAAGCGCTTCGCCTCGTGCGTGGCGAGGAACGCCGAGATGTAGCCGCCCTGGCTCCAGCCCATGACGCCGACGCGCGTCGAGTCCACGAGTCCGGCGCGGGCGAGCGACTCGATGCCGCTCACCACGTCCCAGGCGTCGCCCACGCCCAGGTTGCGGACGTTCAACGCCCGGAACGCGGCGCCGTACCCGGCGCTGCCTCGATAGTTCGGCTCGAGCACGAGCGCGCCCTTCGCGAGCCAGTGCTCGACCGGGTACACGTACGTGGCCGCGAACC
>DATLUU010000714.1:0-4208 GCA_035577885.1 Verrucomicrobiia bacterium | reverse complement strand
CGGCATCGTTTGCAGCGCGACGACAGTTCCGCGCACCGGCACCCATAGATTCCAGACGGCGAGGAAGCCCAGTACGCCCGAGACGAGCGCCCGGAAGGTGCCGTCGCGGCGACCGCCGAGGTCCGCGTAGAGTTGAAGGAGCAGAATGTGAATGATCACGCCCAGCGTGACGAACCTGTCGAGCGCGGCCTGGCTGTCGGAGATTGTTCTCGCTCGGAAGAATGCGTCGATCGCCAGGCAGAAGACCGTGTACAGCGTGCATTGGACCGAGAACACGAGGAGGACCCGCTCGTGGCGCGAGAGCCACCAGTGAACCGCGTAGTGGATCGCGGCGCACGCGAAAAAGCCCGCGAGGAGTGCGTTCGTCGTGCTGAGGGCGCTCATGGAAACTCCCCGACCATCCCAAAGACCGGCAGAGTAGCACCGGTAGGTCAGCCGTTGCGCGCGCCGCCGCCGAATCAGCTGGCGGCGCATGACGGCCCTCGCGTTCGCGAGCATCATTCGCAACACGATGAGAGCGCCGTTCACCCCCGCCGACCGCGAAACGTCCCCGCGATCTCGCTAGCCAGAGGTGTCTCTCAGGGCTGCCCGGGATAGCCGTGCGGAGCGCCGGAGGAGACGGAGATTTGCTCGGTCACCGGCTCCGCGGGGCTGCCTTCGTATGTGGCCGTCGGCATGTTCATCTCCTTGAGGACGAGGACCAGGGGTGCGAGCGTCGTGTCTTGCTCCATCACGGCGCCGCCCATCACCGTCGCGCCAAAGTTGACGGCGCAGCGGTCCAGGATGCGAGTCCGTTTGACTCTCAAGATCATGTCTTCGAATGTGTGAAACTGCAGAAAGCCATTGACGACGCAATCATTGCCGAACTGCACCGCGTTCCAGTCGGAACATTGCAGCGGTTGGGTCACGATCGTTCCATGGCCGATCCGGCATCCCATGAGACGCAGGACGTGACTGGCGAGGACGGTCCCGGCAAAAAACTGCAGAGAGCTGCGGCACCAGACGAAGAAGCAGTCCTGCGCGAAGAAATAGGCGAAGTGCTTCCAGGACCAGAACGGCGTCGAGTGATCGGCTCCCCACTGGCGCCCGACGAGGCATGCCTTGATCACGGCGGCGAACAGGATCAGCGTGAGCTCGGTGAGAAGGAAGGAGACCAGGACGTTGGCGGCCAGGTTGAGCCCCAATCGCGAAAGGCCGAGGTACGAGATCGCGAAGACGAGCCCTTCGGTGATGCGCAGCGTGCCGATGCTGAAGAGATCGTTCAGGACGACGCGTGTCAGGAAGATGGAGAAGCCGGGCAGTGTTTCGTTCTCGGACTCGAAGGACGCGCTCGCAAATCTCACCGGCGGGTTTCCCGCCACCGTGATTGGCTCGCCGAGCCGCGAGCGCATTTGTCGGCGGAACCGTATTTCGCTGGCCGGCGTGGAGACCCCCAGAAGAAAGTTGGCGGGGAACTTCCCGTACTCCGCCACGGAATTGTTGCCGCACAAGAAATTCCGGGGCAAGTCGAGCCGGCGCAGCTTCAAGTGCTCGGCGCCGTAATCGAGCATGTTCGTGAAGGCCTGATGGCACCAAAACGCGCGAGAGTCGGCGCTGGCAAGCTCCGGGACGAGATTGACCATGAGGTCACATTCCGAGGCCCCAACCCGCGGGAAGTGCACACCGGCCAGCGCTCGCAGGTACTGCCCGATGATGGTCCACGTCCACTGTCTCTGGATGACGTTCAGCCGGTTCATCCTGTACATGAGGAGCGCGGCCCGGAGCCCGTGTGACGGGTACAGCCCCGGTGCGCCCGCCGTGCAGCGGATGAAGAGGCAGCCCAGCGTCGAGGTCACGACGATGCTGACCCAGTTGGTGACGAACCCGTAGAGGGCCAGGCGCCAGACGATCTCGAACGGCGGCGTCACGCCGAAATATCCGCTGTGGAGAACAGCCCTCCCAGGAAACAGCAATCCAAGGGCGACCCATGAAATCGCGATGGTGGGGGCTACGCTGAGCCAGAAGTTCAGGAACCCTTGCATCAGGATATTGAGGATCTCCAGCAACCAGATCGGCTGCGTGTACTGGCAGGCGCTCGCGGTCCTTTTCAGTTCGGTGCAGCGGCCAGCGAGGCGCGCGGGGGCTCCCTCCCACATCTCGTGAGGACCCACGTCGGCGAGGATGGGGGTGAAGGGAGTGATCCACGTGCCGCGGCCCACCGTCACACCGTTGGCCACGGCGGCTCTCATCCCGATCTTGCAGCCGCGCTCGAGGCGAATCGGGCCGACCTGCAGGATCTGCCCCGACCACCTCGTCGTGTGGATGTAGGCCCCCGTCGAGACAGAGACATCGTCCTCGATGGAGATCAAATCCAGGGGCCCGAAGAGAGAGGCATCCTGTGCGCATTGAAGATTGTGGCCGACCGTCGCGCCGAGATGCCGCAGGACGAAGGAGGTTAGAGGCGCGCTGCGATACATTGCAGCCAGCGCGCGGAGCACCGTCCTCTCCATCCGTTCGATCCGCCAGACGCGCAGATGCATCCTGCTCCACTTCGGGTACACGCCGGGGCGGACATTGTTCTTGTAGATGTCACCACCCAGGACGAGCTTGAGCAGCATGACCCAGAGCAGGGCCGCGAAGGGCGTGATGAGAGCCAGCAGGTAAGCGAGGAGCCCGGCGATCACGAACGTCGAGAAACGAGCCGTCCCGAACGTTCCGACGTCGACGAGATCTGCAACGGCGAGAATCGCCAAGAGCACCGGGAGATACAGGACAACGGCGAAGAGGACCTGCAGCGTGGTGAAATATCCGATGGAGAGCACCTCGGCCGCGGCCTCATCGCGCCCGGCGGTGTCCGCGT
Organism: Verrucomicrobiia bacterium; assembly: GCA_035577885.1. GTDB lineage: Bacteria > Eisenbacteria > RBG-16-71-46 > RBG-16-71-46 > RBG-16-71-46 > JAIOPA01. Next base: position 1,369 of record DATLUU010000714.1, on the reverse strand, counting down.
CGGACTTCACCTGTCCTGCGGGGGCACCGCAGCTGTGTGGCGACCTCCGCGGGCGGAGGGCGACCTTGCGTGCCGTGTTGCATTCGCCGAGGAGCGCCCGGAGCGGCACCACCCATCCTGCAGCCTGGAGTCGCTGTGCCAGACGCGCGATGAGGATCGAGTGCCCGCCGGACTCCGCGAAGCCATCGTCCGGTCCGAGCGGGGTCTCGAACACCGCGTTGCAGATCGCCAGCACCTCCTCGCAGTCGGCGTCCACACTCTCGGCCGACTCCGCGCCGGTCCGAGCGTCTCCGACGGCGACCTCCGCTCGAGGCGAGGCGTTTCTCAGCAGCCGAGAGAGGTCAGGCAGACGCTTCCGGTCGATCTTTCCTGAGATCGGATTCGTGACGAAGTTCCGTACGAGGAAGATCCGGGTCGGGACCGAGGGAGGCGGGAGTTGCCCGGACAGGATGTCCGTCACCCGGGCAGCCCACGGCGCCGGCGCCGGAACAACCTCGGAGCTCGTTCCGTCGCGGACCGAAGGCGCGGCGACGAAGGCGACGAGCGAATCGTTCTGGTTCGCTAGAACCGCAGCCTCGATTTCACGAAACTGCGTCTCGAGGATGTGCTCGACGGCCTCCGCCTCGACGCGGTGGCCCCGAACTTTGAGCTGCGCGTCGATCCGGCCGAGGAAGTGCACCCGCTGCGTTCGGATGTCGATCTTGCATTTGTCCCCGGTGCGGTAGAGGCGGCCGAACTGAGGATGCGTGATGAACTTCTGCGCGGTTTGTTCCGGCAGGTTGCGGTGCCCGCGCGCAAGGTGCACGCCTCCGATGCAGAGCTCTCCGACCTCTCCGTGAGGCAACGGGCGCAGCTGCCCCACCTCGAGGACCACGTAGGTGACGTTAGGAAATGGCGAGCCGATGGTCACGGGCTCTCCCGGCCGCAGAGACTGCCGGCTCGTATCGGTGCTCGCTTCCGTGGGGCCGTAGGTGTTGATGATCTGCCGTCGGCCCCGTGTCCACGCCTCCACGAGCGCGATCGGGAACGCTTCGCCCGCCGGTACGATGTAGCGGCACACCGGATAAGGGAGATCCAGCTCCGGTGTTTCCGAGAGGGTCGTGAGCAGCACCGGCGGACAGAAGAGGACCGTGACCTCGGCTTCGCGCAGGACGGCGACGAGGTCCGTGCCGGACCGGATCTGTTCTTTCGTCAGCAGGACCACGGCGCAGCCCGACACCCAGGCGCTGTACATCTCGGAGATGCTGCCGTCGTAGCCCAGCGACGACGTGAGCGAGGTCGCGTCCATGCCGGGAACAAGATCAAAATAGGCCGCATAGCTCAGGGCGAGGTTTACATAGCCGGCATGCGGGCACTCGACACCCTTGGG
>DATLUU010000713.1:0-3898 GCA_035577885.1 Verrucomicrobiia bacterium | reverse complement strand
TGCCCGCGGTCTCGAGCGCTGGCGACCGCGTCGTGCCCATGAACCGCATCCGGCTCAAGATCGCCGAGCGCTTGGTGCAGGCGCAGCACACCGCGGCGATCCTCACCACGTTCAACGAGATCGACATGTCGCGCGTCATGGACGTGCGCGCGCGCTACAAGGACGCGTTCGAGAAGAAGCACGGCGTGAAGCTCGGGTTCATGAGCTTCTTCGCCCGCGCCTGCGTGCAGGCGCTGGCCGACGTGCCGGCGGTGAACGCCGAGATCCGCGGCACCGACATCGTCTATCACTCGGCGGTGCATCTCGGCATCGCCGCCAGCACCGAGCGCGGGCTCGTGGTCCCGGTGGTGCGCGATGCGCAGGCCCGCGACCTCGCCGGCCTCGAGCGCGAGATCGCGCGCCTGGCGCAGCGCGCCCGCGACGGGCAGCTGACGCCGCAGGAGCTTTCGGGCGGCACGTTCACCATCACCAATGGCGGCGTGTTCGGCTCGCTGCTCTCGACCCCGATCCTGAACCCGCCGCAGAGCGGCATCCTCGGCATGCACAAGATCGAGAAGCGCCCGGTCGTCGTCGACGACCAGATCGTGGTGCGGCCGATGATGTACGTGGCGCTTTCCTACGACCACCGCTTGATCGACGGGGCGCAGGCGGTGACGTTCCTCGTGCGCGTGAAGGAGCGCCTCGAGGATCCCGAGCGCATGCTGCTCGCGGTCTGATCGAGCCATGGCCGACACGTTCGATCTCGTCGTCATCGGGGGCGGGCCCGGCGGGTACGTCGCCGCCATTCGCGCCGCGCAGCTCGGCCTGCGCACCGCGTGCATCGAGAAGTACCCGACGCTGGGCGGCACCTGCGTCAACGTCGGCTGCATCCCGAGCAAGGCGCTGCTCGACTCCAGCGAGCACTTCGAGCGCGCGAGGTCCGGCCTCGCCGTCCACGGCGTGAACGTGAGCGGCGTCTCGCTCGACCTCGCGCGCATGCAGGCGCGAAAGCTGAAGGTGGTGGCCGAGCTGACCCGCGGCATCGACTTCCTGTTCGGCAAGCACAAGGTCGAGCGCGCGCTCGGCACCGGCCGGCTGGTCTCGGCGCGCGAGGTGGAGGTGAAGAGCGACGGGGGCACGCGCCGGCTCGCGGCCGAGCGCCTGTTGATCGCCACCGGCAGCAAGCCGGTCGCGCTACCGGGGATCGCCTACGACGACCGCCGCATCATTCACAGCACGCAGGCGCTTTCGCTCGAGCAGGTGCCGGGGCGGATGCTCGTCATCGGCGCCGGCGTCATCGGCCTCGAGCTGGGCTCCGTGTGGCGGCGGCTCGGGAGCGACGTCACCGTGCTCGAGTACATGGACCGCGCGCTCCCGGGCGTGGACGTGGGGAGTGCCAAGCTGCTCCAGCGCTCGCTCGAGCGCCAGGGGATGAAGTTCCGATTCGGTGTCTCCGCGCGCTCGGCGGAGGTGGTGGGCGACGAGGTGCGTGTCGAGGCGGCTGCGAATGCCGGCGGCGCCCCCGAGACGCTCACGGCCGACGTGCTGCTGGTCGCGGTTGGCCGCCGGCCGTACACGGACGGGCTCGGCGCCGCCGAGCTGGGGGTGAAGCTGGACGCGAAGGGCCGCGTGATCGTGGACGAGCACTACCAGACGAACGTTCCCGGCGTGTTCGCCATCGGCGACGTGATCGCCGGGCCGATGCTCGCGCACAAGGCGGAGGAGGAGGGCATCGCCTGCGTCGAGCGCATGGCCGGTGTCGCCGGCCACGTGAACTACGACTGCATCCCGAACGTGGTCTACACCCACCCCGAGCTGGCGTCCGTGGGCGTCTCCGAGGAGGAGGCGCGCGAGCGCGGGCACGAGGTGCGCGTGGGCACGTTCCCGTTCCAGGCGAACGGCCGCGCCAAGGCGATGGGGGAGCGCGAGGGCCAGGTGAAGCTCGTGGCCGACGCCGCCACCGACCGGCTGCTGGGCGCGCACATCGTCGGCGCGCGCGCGAGCGACCTGATCGCCGAGCTGGTGGTGGCGATGGAGCTGGGCGCGAGCGCCGAGGACGTCGCGCGCTCGGTGCACGCGCACCCGACGCTGCCCGAGGCGGTGAAGGAAGCCGCGCTCGGCGTGGCCGGCCGCGCCATCCACATCTAGCGCCAGTCCCCCACGGCGCGATCGTTCGCTGTCCACGTCGTGAACCGCTCGACACCGGTGTGGATACGTCCCATGAAACACCGTGCAGCGTGACTCAACCTATCGCGCTGCGATTGCATTTCGCGCCGCGAAAACGCTGAACGCAACGCGTTTTCACTTGCCGCCGCGAATCGCAATCCCGCAGACTTTTCTCTCGGCTGTTGCATTCGCGTCCCCCTCCCCTTGCGCGAATGACCGGCGGCTCCCCGAGCCCCGGCTCCCATTCCATCGTTTCGATCAGGACCCCTCCGGCCCCCAGCAGGAGTGCTTCCATGAGGCTCGTGCCGCACCGGTCGTGGGCAGCGCTCGCGCTGCTGCTCGTGACCACGCTCCCCGCCACCGCCGCATCGCCCGTGCCCGTGACCATCGGGCGCAGCCGCGACGGCACGCTCTGGGACCTGCAGCGGATCGTGGACAGGGCGTTCGGCGTCGGCCGCATCGACGTGCGCACGGGCTACATCGGCGCGCACGCGGGTGACCCGGATCCATGGATCTGGAGCACGGTGCCCGGCAGGGCCATCATCATGACGCTGATCGCGAAGAAGCACCCGAACGGCACGCTCGGCTGGTACTGCGAGCAGGGCGGCGTGCCCTCGCTCCACGGCGCCGGCGAGGGCGTCGTGCTCGAGCGCTCGCGGCTCCGCTCCACTCCGACCGCGCTCAGGCTGCCGTCGAGCGTGCGGAACTTCGGGTTCTACGTCGAGCGCGAGCCGGGCAGCACCGACATCGACGGCGACGGCGCGCCCAACGTCTACTTCTCGAACCGCCTCTACAACGACCAGGGCTCGCACGGCGCCGGCGCGCTGCACGCCCCGTTCGACGGCGACGTGCAGATGCTCGTCTACGACATCTCGCGGCTCACCACCTCGGACACCTGGCTCGTGGCCGTCGAATACTCGGACACGGGCGATTCGATCGGCACCCAGGATGGCGAGAGCGACAATGACTTCTCCGACTTCGTGTTCACGATCTCCGGCGTCGGCGTCACCCCCACCCAGACGTCGACGTTCGGGCGGTTGAAAGCGCTCTACCGCTGAGTCCCCCCACCAGCGGCGCTTTCCCGCGCGGGCGTCCGGCGATGCCGGGCGCCCGCAGTCTTTTTCGCCGTGGTCCCGCCGGGCGCGCCGCTCTCGGACGGGTGGAAGTCGTCATCGCGGCGCGGCCAGCCACGGTTGACCGCGCTCGCCGTCGTCGCGCATCTTCCGGTCATGACCGTGCTCGAGCTGGGGGAGTGGACCGCGCACACCGTGGACGCGGGCTACCTGTGGCTGGACGGCGGCAGCATGTTCGGCTCGGTGCCCAAGCCGTTGTGGAACCGCACGAACCCGGCCGATGAGCGCAACCGCATCCGGCTCGCCATGCGCTGCTGGCTGCTGCGCGGCCACGGCCGCACCGTGCTCGTGGACGACGGCCTGGGCGACAAGTTCACCGACAAGTTGAAGGACATCTACCGCGTCGAGCCCGAGCCTTCGCTCGAGCACTCGCTCGCGGGGCTCGGCCTTAAGCCCGGCGACATCACCGACGTCGTGCTCACGCACCTCCACTTCGACCACGCCGGCGGCTCGACGAAGCGCGGCGCGAAGGGGCTCGAGCCCGCGTTCCCGAACGCGCGCTGGTACGTGCAGCGGCGGAACTGGGAGAACGCGCACGCCCCGAACCCGCGCGAGCGCGCGAGCTACATGCCCGAGAACTACGACGCGCTCATGGAGGCGGGCGTGCTCACCCTCTGGGA
>DATLUU010000712.1:0-7877 GCA_035577885.1 Verrucomicrobiia bacterium | reverse complement strand
CCGGCCAGGCGACGCTCGACCTGCGCGTGCTCGGCTTCGCCACGCTGCTGGTACTCGCGACCGGTCTCGCGTTCGGCTTGGGGCCCGCGCTCAGCGCCTCGAGCCCGAGCCCGCGCGATGCCCTCGGCACGGGCGGCAGGTCGACGCGAGCAGGGACACACCGCATACGCGCCACGCTCATCGTCGTCGAGGTCGCGGCCTCGGTGGTGTTGCTCGTCGCTTCCGGCCTGCTCATCCGTACGATGCTCCGGCTCCAGGCGCTCGACCCGGGGTTCGTGAGCGACCACGTGCTCGCCGTGCGCACGCCCCTGCCCCGGGACCTCTACCTCATCACGCAGCGGCGCGTGCAGTTCTACGACCGGGTGCTGGAGCAGGTGCGCGCACTCCCCGGCGTCACGAGCGCGGCGTACGTGACCGGCCTGCCCATGTCCATGCGGGGCGGCATCTGGTCGGCCACGGTGGCGGGCGAGCCCCCGGCGGACGCGGGCGCATCCGCCGTCGGCCTGCGCTTCGCCACGCCGCAGTACTTCGCCACGCTCGGCATCCCGCTGCGCCGCGGCCGTGACCTGGCCGCGTCCGACACGCGCACGGCGCCCAACGTCGCCGTGGTCAGCGAGTCGTTCGTCCGCCGCCACTGGCCCGGGGGCCAAGATCCGCTCGGGCGCACGTTCAAGCTTGCGGGCATGGAGCGCGCGGTGGTGGGCGTGGTGGGTGACGTACGCGTGCGCGGCCTCGAGCAGTCGAGCGAGCCGCAGGTCTACCTCCCGCCCGCGCAGGTCGCGGACAGCTCGATCATCGGCTACACACCGAAGGAGCTCGTGGTCCGCACCTCCGCCGCGCTCGATCCGATGAGCCTGGTCCCCGGCATCCGCCGCATCGTGCGCGCGGTCGACCCCGACCAGCCGCTCGCCCGCGTGCGGCCGCTGGACGACATCGTCCATGACGAGACCGCGCCGCGCTCGACGCAGCTCCGGCTCCTGGGCGCGCTGGCGCTGCTCGCGCTGCTGATCGCCGGGCTCGGCATCCACGGCCTGCTCACGTTCACCGTGTCGATGCGCGAGCGCGAGCTCGGCATCCGCCGCGCGCTCGGCGCCGAGGCGGGCGGCATCGTCGGCCTGGTGATGCGCGAGGGACTGGTGCTCGCGGCCGTCGGGACCGCGAGCGGCATCCTTCTCGGGTACGCCGCCGCGCGCGGCATGGGCGCGCTGCTCGTGGGCGTACGTCCGGAGGACCCGCTCACGCTCACCACGGCGGGAATGCTGTGCCTGGTCACGGCCGCTGCCGGCAGCCTCCTCCCCGCGCTCCGCGCCGCGCGCATCGACCCGATGACGGCACTCCGCAGCGAGTAGTCGCCGCGCCGGCAAGGGCGTACGCTCCGGCCTCACTCGACCGGAGGCCCGACCGTGAACCCGACGCCGGCGCAGACTGCCGACCCCTATGCGCAGTTGAAGGCCACGCAGCGCGCCGGTTGGGCGTACTTCGGGCCGCAGGCCGCGGCCACCACCCCGTGTGCGGCGAGGCTCGTGCGCTTCGCGGGCATCCACCGCGACGAGCGCGTACTCGACGTCGCCTGCGGCACCGGCGTGGTCTCGATCACGGCCGCTCGCACGGGTGCCAAGGTCACCGGGGCGGACCTGACGCCCGAGCTGCTGGTGCAGGCGAAGGAGAACGCCGGCATCGCCGGCGTCGACGTCGAATGGCGCGAGGCCGACGTGGAGCGGCTGCCGTTCGACGATGCGGTGTTCGACGCGGTCGTGAGCCAGTTCGGCCACATCTTCGCGCCGCGGCCGATCATCGCCATCCACGAGATGCTCCGGGTGTTGAAGCCCGGGGGCACGATCGCGTTCTCCACCTGGCCGGCCGACCACTGGATCGGGCGCGCGTGGGCTCTCTCGGCCCGCTACCTGCCGCCGCCGCCCGAGGGCGTGGCCCCTCCGATCCAGTGGGGCGAGCCCACGATCGTCCGCGAGCGGCTCGGGAGCCAGGTGCGCGACCTCACGTTCGACCGCGACGTCATGCTCACTCCCGCCCTCAGCCCGCAGCACGTGCGCTGGAACACCGAGCGCACCTCGGGTGCAGTCATACGCCTCGTCGAATCGCTCTCGGCGAGCGATCCGGCGCGGCTCGAGGCGTTCCGGCGCGAGTACGATGCCCTGGTCGCCGAGTATCTCGAGGGGAACGTGGTGCGCGCGTCCTACCTGATGTCGAGGGCGATCAAGACCTGAGCACGCCGAATGCCGCCCGGGGCTCGCCGTGGGTGCACCTCGCGCTCACGTTCGCGATCACGTGGAGCTGCTGGATCCCGATCGCGTACGGCCTCCGGCTCGATTCGCCGGCGATGCAGGTGCTCCTCTACCTGGGCGTGTTCGCCCCGGCGCTCGCGGCCCTCGCCCTCTCCGCGCTCCAGGACGGTCGAGAGGGCGTGGGCCGGCTCGTGGCGCGGATCTTCCCCGTCCGCGTCGCGGCACGCTGGTGGGCATTCGCGCTCGGCTACACCGCCGCCATCAAGCTCACCGCGGCGCTCCTCCACCGGCTCGTATCCGGGCACTGGCCGCGCTTCGGGACGGAGCCGCTGCTGCTCCTGCCGTTCGCGATCGCGGTCTCGACCCCGGTGCAGGCGGGCGAAGAGCTGGGCTGGCGAGGCTACGTGCTGCCGCGCCTCGCGGCCCGCTTCGGCCTCGCGCGGGCCAGCCTCCTGCTGGGCGCCGTGTGGGCGCTCTGGCACCTGCCGCTGTTCTTCGTCCGCGGCACGGACACGTTTGGCCAGTCGTTCGTGGTCTATGCGGTGCAGGTGGTCGCGATCTCGGTGGTCATGGCGATGCTCTACGCGCGGAGCGAGGGCGGACTGTTCCTGCCGATGCTGTTCCACGCCGCGGTGAACAATACCAAGGACATCGTGCCCTCCGGAACTCCGGGGGCGCACGACGTGTTCTCACCACACGCCTCACTCGAGGCGTGGCTCGGTGCGGTCGTGATCTGGGCCTCGACCGCGTTCATCCTGGTGTGGATGGCGAGGACCGAGCCCGGGCGCGCGGCCCGCTACCGCGAGTGGGCGGCCTAGCGGACGGCGCCGCCGCTTGCCCTTCGCAGCTCCACGTCGCCGTTCACGGTATGGATCTGGATCAGCCCCTCCCCTTTCCCCGCCTTGCCGCTCGCGCGCACGAACTTCCGCGGCGTGCCCTGGGAATCATCCCAGTCGGTGACCGGTTCGCGCTCGAGCGTCCACGCGCTGGTGATCTTCGCGGCGCGGCCGAACGACCTCGTGTACGCGGTCTCGATCTCGAAGCGTGCGTTCAGGTCGGCGGGCAGCTCGACGATCACGGTCCCGGTGCCGCTGCTGGCCTCGACTTCCTGGCTCCGGCCCTTGAGCGAGGCGAGCCGGAGGCTGACGTCGCCGGCCCCCGTGCTCGCCGAGACCGAGCCGGCGATGGGCCCGATCGTGATGTCGCCGCCGCCGGTCTGCGCGTCGATCGAGCCGGCGCCCTTGCGGATGCGGATGTCGCCGCCGCCGGTGCGGATCTCGGCCCCGTTCGGGACCTCGTCCAGGTCCACCGTACCGCCGGCGCGCTGGATGTGGAGGAGCCCGGCGGCATTCGTTCCCACCACGATGTGGCCGTCCGCGCCGTTCACGCGCACGTTCGTGAGATCGCCGGTCCCCTCGTCGTCCGTGGACTCGGCGTAGACCACCGGGCCGCTCCCGGACGAGCCGCGGAGCCCGCCCTTGACGCGCGACAGCTTCACCGTGCCGCCGCCCGTCGAGACCGAGCCCATGAGGTCGCAGTCGCTGACCTCGATGTCGCCGCCGCCGGTGATGAGCGAGGCCCGCCCGCGCGTGTTCTCGAGCTGGATCTCGCCGCCGCCGGTGCTGCCCTCGAACGTGCCCTCCACGCCCGAGATGGAGATGCTCCCCCCGGCCGAGCGCAGGCGCACGTCATAGCGCCTCGGCACCTGGATCTCGAAGCTGTGCGACGTCGACTGGCTGTGGCCGTATCCCGTGGGGATGGCGCGCACGGCGACGCCGGATGGCTCCGGCCCGATCGCGAGCTGGGTGGTCCGCCAGTCGGCACCCGCCAACTCCGCGTGCACGTGGACTTCGTTCCGGTCCCAGCCACGGATCTCCACCGCGCCACCGGTGTCGAGGTCGAGCACGAGGCGCCCGCCGAGCCTGGCCGGCAGCGTGTCGTCCATGTCGTGGTGATCACGTGTCTCCTGCGGTTCGTCCTTCACCGCCGTCGATGTCATCGTGGACACCGTCGTGGACGTGCTCGTCGCGGTCGTGGTGTGCGTCGCCTCGAACGCGACGCTCGGGGAAGCGAGCGCTGCCCCGGCGCGCGGCTCGAGGCCGGCGAAGGGGACGAGCAGGAGGAGCGTTCCCGCGACCGCCACGAGCCCGGCGCGCACGCCCACCGTGCCGCGCCGCCGGGACTCGTCGAGCACCGCGAGCAGCCGGCCTTCGAGGTGCGTGCGGCGCGCCATGCCGATGGCGGCGAGCCGCGAGCCGCTGGGGCCGCGCGCGCCGTGCGCCACCGCGAGCAGGTCGCTGGCGTAGGCGGGCGCCGTCGTACCCGCCGCGAGCACGCGATCGTCGCAGGCGTGCTCGCTCTCGGAGCGGAGCCGGCCCGCGGCCCACCACACCAGCGGGTGGAACCAATAGACCGCGCACACGAGCGTTCCCGCGAGCTGTGACAAGTAGTCTCCGCGCTCCACGTGCGCGAGCTCGTGGAGCAGCGCGACGCGCCGCCGCTCGAGCGGCCACGCCGCCGAGCGCGACGGCAGGAGCACGATCGGGCGGATCCAGCCCCACGTGAGCGGCGTGCCCACGACCGAGCTGTGGGCGAGGCGCACCCGTGCGCCCGCGCCGCGCTCCACCGGTGCGAGGCCATAGAGGCGCGCCCAGGCGGTGCGCTCCACGGGGAGAGCCGAGCGGAGCAATGCCCAGAGCCCGAGGTGCCCGAAGGCGCTCCAGAGCAGCACGCCGAGCACGCCCGCGACCCAGAGGAGTGCGAACGCCGCGAGCGGCGCCAGCCGGGCATCGCGTGGCGCAGGGGCGCTCGCGGTCGCGGCGCTCAGTGATGCGGGCGCGCGATCCACGACCGGCAGGCGTGCGGGCTCGGTGACGACGAGCGCGGGTACGGCGCGGCCGGCGCTGGCGGGCAGCGGCACGAACCACCGCGGCGCGAGCGCCGAGAGCGGCGCCAGCGCCAGTACGGCGAGCAGCGTCGCGAGCCAGGCGAGGTGACGCGTGGCGGCCGAGCGGCGGCGGAGCAGTGCCGCGACGAGCGCGCCCAGCGACAGCACGATCGTCACCTTGAGCAGCAGCAGCGCTGCGGGCATCGCGGGAAACGGAGTGGCGCTCATGACCGACCTCGCTTGCGGCGCGCCTCGGTGATCAGCTTGGAGAGGCGCTCCAGCTCCTCGTCCGACGGCGGCCGCTCACCGGCACCGAGCATGGCGGCCACCGCCGACTCCATGGAATTGCTGAAGAACGTGCGCAACAGGTGGCGCACCGCGGAGCGCCGGAGCTGCTCCGGGCTTCCGGTCGGCCGGTAGGCGTGGCGCGGGCCGTCCCATTCGTGCACGAGATAGCCCTTGTCCTCGAGCAGCCTCAGCATGCTCCGGACACTCGAGTAGCTGGGCGGATCCGGCAGGTCCGCGAGCACCTCGGCGGCGCTGGCGCGTCCGCGGCGGATGACGATGTCCATGATCTGCCGCTCGCGGCGGCCGAGGTCGGAAAGCGTGCTCGCCATGTGCGCGTGGGCTCCGGGGTGTGCGACGAAGCCTTCGGTGCGGCTGAATCAGCAGGGTGCTGATACACTCGCACCCCAGGGGAGTCGGGTCAAGGGTCGGAATCCGCTCCTGCCCCGAACGCGGATGCGGGGCTGACGAGCGACGGCGTTCCGCCGCCGCGCGCGCTAACGTGCCGCGGGGCGCGGCGCCATGAACGGCGGGCGGGATTCGGCCTCGCCCATGTCCTCGGCGCCGAAGTAATCGAGCACGTGCTGGCGCAGCGCGGGCACCGTGTAGACCTCGGCGCGCGGATGCTCGATCAGCTCGGCGATGACGGCCGCGACCTCGTCGACCGGCTGCGCGTTCGGCAGCGTGCGCGAGTCGGGCCCGCCCCCGAGCGCGCGCACGCCGAACTCGGTGGCGACCACGCCCGGCAGCACGGTCGAGACGTGGATCTCCGGGAACTCGGCGCGGAGCTCGAGCCGCAGGCTCGCCGTGAGCGCGTTCAGCGCGTGCTTGGCGGCGCTGTAGGCCGAGCGCCACGGCACGTACGGCACCCGGCTCAACATCGACGACACGTTGATCATGTGGCCGCGGCCGCGGGTCTTGAAGTGCGCCAGCGCCACCTGCATGCCGTAGAGCGCCGAGCGCAGGTTGACGTCGATCATCTCGTCGAGGTCGGCGTCGGTCAGCTGGGAGACGGGCCGGGTGATGCCGCGGCCGGCGTTGTTCACCCACACGTCCACGTGCCCGTGGCGCTCGAGCGCGCGGTCGAGGATGCGCTGCACGTCCTCGCGCCGCGTCACGTCCGCGACCACGGCGAGCGCCCCGGGGCCGCACGAGGCGCGCGCCACCTCCAGCTCCCGCTCGCGCCGCGCCGCCAGCACCGGCAGGCCGCCCGCGCGCGCCACGCGCGCCGCCAGCGCGGCGCCGATGCCGCTGCTCGCGCCGGTGATGACGACGACTTGCTCCCTCACATGGGCAGTCTAGCGCAACTGGGGTACGCTCCGCGCTCGAGACGGGCCGATGCTCCCCGGACGCCCATCACACGGAGGTTCCCGATGTCACGCATCCCGCGGATCTCGCGCCAGGGTCGGTTGCTCGGCCTGGCGGCGCTCCTGTCGCTCGGACTGCTCGCCACCGCCGCTTCGGCAGCCCCGGTGGGCTTCCAGGCCACCGGTGGCTGGTACACGGACAACAGCGACCTGTTCCTCGGCGCCGGCGCCCGCGTCGGCTTCGGCTCGATCACGGTGATCCCGAACGCCGAGTACGTGTTCGTGAACGACGCCAAGGAGTGGACGCTGAACGTCGACGGCACGATGAGCGTGCTGCCGCTCGGCGTCGCCAGCGGCTACGTGGGCGCGGGGATCGGCTGGATGACCGTGGATCCGGACCGGGGCGACAGCCACACCGACACGGTCTTCAACGTGATCGCGGGCGCGGGATTGAACACGTTCCCGCTCAAGCCGTTCGGGCAGTTCAAGTACAGCATCAAGGACGGCGACGACCCGCTCCAGTTCGCGGTCGGGGTGCGGTTCTAGGCTCAGGCCGAGCCTAGGTTTCCCTTCTCGGCCCAGGCGGCAGCTCCTCCGGCGCCACGTTCCACTTCGACTTCGGCACCCAGACCTTGCCCTCGGGCTGGCCCTCGAAGTGCGGCGACATGATCTGCACGCCGCGCTCGTTGAACGCGTCCTGGATGTTCTGGTGGAGCTCGGTGAGGACCGCCAGCCGGTCGGCGTCGACCTCGAGTCGCACCATGATCTGATACACGACGTAAAAATCCGAGAGCTCCGGCTGGAAGACGACCGGCGCGGGATGTTTGATTACGCCCGATGTGCGCTCCGCGGCGTCGATGAGCATCTCGTGGACGACGCGCCAGGGCGCGTCGTAGCCGATGGTGACACCGGTCGTGAGCGCCGGACCCGAATCCCGACACAGGCGCGAGTAGTTCTTGACCATCGTGCCCACGATCACCGAATTGGGGATCGTGAACTCCTCTCGGCGTGAGTTGATCACCTTCACCGACAGCGCTCCGACCTCCGTGACCTTGCCCTCGATGTCGTTCACCCGCACGACATCCCCGGCCTGGAGCGCGCGCGAGTAGACGATGACGAGCCCGCTCATCATGTGGCCCATGACGCCCGACGAGC
>DATLUU010000711.1:0-2102 GCA_035577885.1 Verrucomicrobiia bacterium | reverse complement strand
GTGACGCTCGATTCCTATCCCGGCGTCGAGTGGCCCGGCGTGATCACGCGCATCTCGCCCGTGGTCGAGACGGCCAAGGAGCAGAACCGCACACTCGAGATCGAGATCGACTTGAAGCCCGATCCGACGCGGCCGCAACCGCGACCCGGCTTGACCGCCGACGTGGAGGTCATCCTCGCGCGGCGCCTCGCGGTGGTCCGCATCCCGACGCTGGCGGTCGCCGAGGGCCGCCGCGTGCTCGTCGCCGAGCGCGGCCGCGCCGCGGTCCGCACGATCGACGTCGGACTCCACAACTGGCAGTGGACCGAGGTGACGTCGGGGATCGCGCGTGGCGAACGCGTGATCACCACGCTCGACCGGCCCGGGCTCAAGGCCGGCGTCGCCGTCCGCATGACCACGGCGCACGACGAACGAGACGCCGCATCCGCACCCGCGCCGGCGGGACCGGCCGCGGCGGAGGCGCCGTGAGCGGCGCGACGACCGTCCTGGCGACGCCCGCGGGGCGGGCCTCGCCCGTCACGACCGGACCGACGACCGCGGTCCGGGATCCGATCGTGCTCGAGGACGTGAGCCGCGTCTATCGCGTGGGTGACTCCGAGGTGCGGGCGCTCGATCACGTCACGACGCGCATCGCCCACGGCGACTTCGTCGCCATCATGGGCCCGTCTGGGTCGGGCAAGTCCACGCTGCTCCAGGTGCTCGGCTGCCTCGATTCCCCCACCTCGGGCCGTTACGTGCTCGAGGGCGACGCCGTCGAACGTCTGCCCGAGGCGCGTCTCGCCGAGATCCGCCAGCGCCGGATCGGGTTCGTGTTCCAGAGCTACCACCTGATCCCGCGCATGACCGCGGCGCGCAACGTCGAGCTGCCGCTGATCCTCGCCGGTGTCGAACCCGGGGAGCGGCACCGCCGTGTGAATGAGGCGCTCGCGCGTGTCGGCCTCGCCGGGCGCGCGAGCCATCGCCCGGACCAGCTCTCGGGCGGCGAGCGCCAGCGCGTGGCGATCGCGCGCGCGCTCATCCTGAGGCCCGCGATCCTCCTCGCCGACGAGCCGACGGGGAACCTCGATTCGAAGACCGGCGAGGAGATCGTGGACACACTCGAGGCGCTGCACCACGAAGGCCTCACCATCGTGCTGGTGACGCACGATCCCGGCGTCGCCGCGCGCGCGCACCGGCTGCTGCGCATGCGCGATGGACACATCATCGCGCAGGGTGCACCCGAAGAGGCCATGCTCGCCGGCGATGAGACCGGAGCCGGCGGGCGTAGGCCCGCGGGAGCGGCACCGTGAAGGCCGCCGATCTCACCGCGCTCGCGCTGGAGTCGCTGCGGCTCCACCGGCTGCGCACCGCGCTGAGCGGCGTGGCGGTGGCGATCGGCGTGATCGCGGTGCTCGTGCTCGCGGGGCTCGGCGATGCCGCCAAGCGCTACGTCGTCGACCGCTTCGCCGCCATGGGCACGAACCTCGCCATGATCTCCCCGGGCAAGACCGAGACCGCCGGCTCGTTCATGGTCGGCTCGTGGGGCGAGCGGGACCTGACGCTCGACGACGCCGAGGCGATCCGCCACCAGGTCGCCGGGATCAAGACGCTCGTGCCCATGTCGCTCGGCTCCGGGGCGTTCCGCCATGCCGAACGCCGGCGCGACGTGTACGTCGTGGGCGTGACCGCCGAGTACGCGGAGATGCGCGAGCTGGTGCTCGAGCGCGGCCAGTTCCTGCCGCGGGGCGATCCACGGGCCGGCGGCTCGTTCGTGGTGATCGGACCGAAGCTCGCGCGCGAGGTGTTCGGTGCCGAGCCGCCGGTCGGCAAGATGGTGCGCATCGGCGAGCGCCGGTTCCGCGTGATCGGCGTGCTCGCGCCCAAGGGACAGTCGCTCGGATTCGACTACGACGAGCTGGCGCTCGTACCCGTGGCGACCGGGCTCCAGATGTTCGACAAGTCGAACCTCTACCGCATCGTCGTGCAGGTCCCCGACCCCGAGGCCATGCCCCGCGTGCTGGCCGCCGCGAAGGCAGTGCTGATCGAGCGCCATCGCGCCGAGGACTTCACGATCGTCACGCAGGACGCGATGCTCAGGAGCTTCCGCTCGATCCTCGACGCGC
>DATLUU010000710.1:0-6872 GCA_035577885.1 Verrucomicrobiia bacterium | reverse complement strand
GGTGAGAGCACGCGCAGGTACCAGCCGGTGTGCCGGCGCTCGACCACCTTCTTGAGCAGCCATTCGGCGTCCCAGCGTCGCGAGATGTCGGCGCACGGTCCGCGCGGCGACGAGACCTGCAATCGCGTGTCGCCCACCTCGAGCACGTCGCCGATGCACACCTGCGTCTCGTCGGTGTCGCTCACGGTGAGGTTCTCGCCGAAGGCGCCGGGCCCCATCCCGCCGAGGCCATCGAGCTCGCGCCAGCCGGGGTAGTGGACGCCGGCGTACATGAGCACCGCCATGTGCGGCCCGCCGTGGAACTTCTTGTCCGCCTGCTCGTCGCCGGTCAACCCGAGGGTGCCGATGTGGATCGGCCCGGCGACCTCGGCCTTCCGGAACGCGGTCACGTAGGGCCGCGTCTGGACGTGATCCCACGCCCGCCGCTCGTACTCCGTGACCTTCCCCACGCGAACCGAGAGGATGCGTCCGACCGCGTCCACGTCACACCACCACGGCGACGTCGAGCCAGGCCAGGAGATCGCGGATCGTGCTCTCGCGGCCGGTGTCGTTGAACACCTCGTGGAACGTGTCCTTCAAGGTCACGAACCGCAGCATCTCGTGCGGCGCCGCGGCCGCGGCCTCGAGCGCGCCCTTCGGGTCGACGACGCGGTCGGCCATGCCCTGGTACATCACGGTCGGCACCTGCAGGTTGCGGATGTCGCGCCGGCAGGCCTGCGCCGCCTCGGAGAACGCGAAGTACGTGCGCGGGCTGATGTGCTCGTGGACGAGCGGGTCGTCACGGTAGGCCTTCACCACCTCGGGGTCGCGCGAGATGCCGTCGATGTCGAGCCCGTTCGGGAACGGGGCCGTGGGCGTGGCCATCTTCGCCACGTTCGCGAGCGCCAGCTTCCACCACGGCGGGATCGCGGTCTTGAGCGCTGGAGCCGAGAGCACGAGTGCCGCGAGGCCTTTCGGATGTGCAAGCGCGTGCTCGAGGGCAATCACGCCGCCCATGCTGTGGCCGAGCAGGATGTGCTTCAGCTCCGCCGGCTGGTCCGGCAGGCCTCGCGACGCGGTGAGCATCGCGGGCACGATGGTGTCGCGGAGCTTGGGCCAGGACGGGATGTCACCGCGCGGGCCGGAGGTCTCGCCGTGCCCCGGGAGGTCGAGCGACACGCAGGTGAAGCGACCCTTGACCAGCGCACCCGCGAGCGCCGCGTAGCGGCCGCTGTGCTCGCCCAGTCCGTGCACGATCGCGACCAGCGCGCGCGGTCGTTCGGCGCACCAAGCGCGCCCCGGGAGCACCGTGTCGCGGTCCACCCGGATGTCGATGGAGATGGCGGGAACGTCGCCCTTCGCAGGGTTCATCGGCCTCGCAGATCGGTGCCGCGCTCGTCCTCGTCGTCTTCGTCGTCCTGATCGCCCTCGCGCAGGGCGTCATCGTCCTCGCCGTCCCGCTCTTCGCGCTCCTCGGCCTCCTCGTCGTCGTCCTCTTCGGGCTCGAGCACGACGTCGTCGGGGAACGAGCGGAACACCAGCTCGGTGGACGAGAAGGTGGTCCCGGTGTTCTTGACCAGCATCACCACCTGGTCGAAAAGGCTCGGCAGGTCATCGGTCGCGAGCGTCGCCAGCGGGTGCACCACGACCGCCCACAGCTCCTTGTTGCGCATCGCATAGCGGGCGTCCAGCGCGCGGTCGTAGTTGGCCTGGAGCAGCACGTGCAGCAGCTCGGAGTCCAGCTCCTCGACCACGCCGATCGGCGCCATCAGGCGCATGCGGTCGTGCTCGTCGTCGCTGAACACGAACACGGGCACGTCGTCGCGGCTGCCGCGCCAAAATCCGTTCTCGCCCTCGAGCTCCGTGAGGTAGGACTCGAGCAACTTCCCCATCGCGCTGGTGGTCATGGCGCGCGCATCTTGGGCCAAATCGTCCGGGATTGCACGCAGGTCAGCACCTGCTGCGGTTTGAGCGTGCCCGCGCCCGCCGCTATCCTGCGTTGGCCGTCGCCCGCTCGCCCCCCGTCTCGAGGAGTACATGGTGCCCGACCCGAACGAGCCGCCGGCCAGACCCTCGCGCCTCATCGTCCCCGGCGCCGAGCCCGAGCCGGCGCAAGCCCCGCGCATCATCCTGCCACCGGGCTCATCGGTGGAGGCGCACGACGACCTGCCCGAGTACCCGAGGCTGCGCGCGGTGCAGCTGACCCCGGTGCGCGACGGCGAGCGCGAGCTGCTCGTGGTCATCGATCCATTGGGGATCGTCCGCGGCCAGCCCGTGCTCGGCTTCGAGACCATCGCCATCCTCCAGCTCCTGGACGGCGCCACGTCGCTCACCGACATCCAGGCGCTGGTGATGCAAGAGAGTAAAGACCTGCGCGTCGGCAACATCGTCCGCGAGTTCATCGCGAAGTTGGACGAGCTGCTGCTGCTGCATTCGCCCAAGTTCGAGGCCGCCTACGCCAAGGTGCAGGCGGAATGGCACGCGCTGGAGGTGCGGCCCGCGGCGCTGGAAGGCGTGTGCTATCCGAACGCGCGCGAGCCGCTGGAGCAGTACCTGGACGAGCAGTTCGCATTCGCGTCGACACTCGACGCCGAGACCGTCGAGCCCGTGGGGACGGCCCCTGACGCACTGCCGCGGGCGCTGCTCGCGCCGCACCTGGACCCGCGGCGCGAGGGCCACGTGATCGCACGCGCGTACTCCGAGATCGGCCCCGGGAACGCGACCCAGAAACCCCTGCGCGTGGTCGTGTTCGGGACCGGGCACAATCTCGGCGACGAGTACGTGGCGCTCACCCGCAAGCGCTTCGAGACGCCGCTCGGCCAGGCCGCGTGCGACACCGCGTTCGTCGACCGCGTCGCCGCAGCACTCGGCGAGCACGCGTATCGCCGCGAGCTGGTGCACCGCGACGAGCACTCGATCGAGTTCCAGGTCCTCTACCTCCAGCGCCGGCTCGCCAACCGCCCGTGGTCGCTGGTGCCGATCCTGGTCGGCGGCTTTCACCGGCTGCTCGACGACCGCAAGACGCCGCGCGACGAGCCGGTCCTCGAGACTCTGATCCGCACCGTGCGCGAGGCGGACCAGGCACTCGGCGGCCCAACGCTGTACGTGGCCGGCGTCGACTTCTCGCACATGGGCCCGCGCTTCGGCGATCCGAAGCTCGACGCGGAGCAGCTGGAGGAGGTGCGGAAGGTCGACGAGCAGGCGATCGCCGCAGCCGCGACCGGCGATGCCGACGCCTGGTTCGGCGCCATCGCCGAGGTGGACGACAGCACGCGCATCTGCGGCTTCGCGCCCACCTACTGCATGCTGCGCGCGGCCACGCCGGGCACGGGCCGGCCGCTCGCCTACGCCGAGAGCCCCGAGCCCGACGGCACCGTCGTGACCGTTGCGGCGATGGTGTGGCCCTAGGGACGCGGGGCTTGTGAGGGCCCGCGTGCAGGGCTAATTTCCCCGCCCCATGTCCTACTGGCTCTTCAAGACCGAGCCCGACGATTACTCCTACGCCGACCTCACGCGCGACGAGCGCGTGGTGTGGGAGGGCGTCCGGAATCCCACCGCGCTCGGTCACCTGCGCCGCGTGGAGAAGGGCGACACGGTCGCCTTCTACCACACCGGCAAGGAGAAGGCGGTGGTCGGGATCGCCGAGGTGACGCGCGGCGCCTACCCCGACCCCAAGCTCGACGACCCGAAGCGCGTGGTCGTCGATCTGAAGCCCGTGCGCGCGCTCAAGGCTCCGGTCCCGCTCGCGGACTTCCGCATCGACCCCGTGCTCAAGACCACCGAGCTGGTGCGCATCTCGCGGCTCTCGGTGATGCCGCTTTCGAAGGAGCACTTCGCACGCGTCCTGGAGCGGGCCGGGGAGAAGAAGTGACCAAGAGCGAGGCGAAGCAGCGCGTCGCCGAGCTCGCCGACGAGCTGCGCGAGCACGACCACCGCTACTACGTGCTCGACAAGCCGACGATCTCCGACGCCGCGTACGACCAGTTGATGCGCGAGCTGAAGCAGCTGGAGGAGGAGCACCCCGAGCTGCGTCTCCCCGACTCCCCCACCCAGCGCGTCTCCGGTGGCCTGCGCGCCGGCTTCAAGAAGGTGAAGCACCTGCGGCCGCTCTTGTCGCTCGACTCGCTCATGGACGAGGGCGAGGTGCGCGAGTTCGACGAGCGCGTGAAGCGCGGCCTCGGGCTCGAGTCGGAAGGCCTGTTCGCGAGCGAGCAGATCGCCTACATGGCGGAGCCCAAGTTCGACGGGCTCTCGATCGAGCTGGTGTACGAGGACGGCTTGTTCGCGCGCGGCTCGACGCGCGGCGACGGCGAAGTCGGCGAGGACGTCACCGAGAACCTGCGCACGATCCGCGCCATCCCGCTGAGGCTCCGCGACGACGGCCCGCCCGCCGCAGGCACGGTGGCGATCCGCGGCGAGGTGCTGATCCCGCTGCCCGCGTTCCAGGAGCTGAACCAGAAGCTGATCGCCGCCGGCGACGAGCCGTTCGCGAACGCGCGGAACGCCGCCGCGGGCACCGTGCGCCAGCTGGACGTGAGCATCACCGCCAGCCGCCGGCTCGACTTCTTCGCCTACGAGATCATGGCGTACGAGGCACCCGCTCGCGGCAAGCACCCGTTTCCCACGCAAGCCGCCATGCTCGAGACACTGCGTGCGTGGGGCTTCCACGTGGAGAGCAACGTCAAGCTCTGCGACGGCATCGACGAGGCGTTCAAGTTCCACTCGAAGCTGCTCGAGCGCCGCGACAAGCTCGATTACGAGATCGACGGCGTTGTCATCAAGGTGGACGACCGCGCATTGCAGACGCGGCTCGGCATGCGCTCGCGCTCGCCGCGCTGGGCGATCGCGTTCAAGTTCCCGCCGCGCGAGGAGGTGACGCAGATCCTCGACATCGTCGTCCAGGTGGGACGCACCGGGAAGCTCACCCCGGTGGCGCAGCTCCGGCCGGTGGACGTGTCGGGCGTCACCGTGAGCCGTGCCACGCTCCACAATCAGGACGAGCTCGATCGGAAGGACGTGCGCATCGGCGACACCGTGCGCGTGCGGCGCGCCGGCGACGTGATCCCCGAGGTGGTCGAGGTGCTCCTCGACAAGCGCCCCAAGGGCACGCAACGGTTCGAGCTTCCCGCCAAGTGTCCCGTGTGCGGCTCAGAAGTCGTGCGCGAGGGCGCCGCCCACCTGTGCACGAACGGCCTTGCCTGCCCGGCGCAGCTCGAGCGCCACATCACGCACTTCACCATGCGCGGGGCGATGGACATCGACGGGCTGGGTTCCAAGACCGTGAAGCAGCTGCTCGATCGCGGCCTGGTGAAGGACCTGGCCGACATCTACCAGCTCACCCCCATCCACCTGGTGCAGCTCGAGGGCTTCGCCGAGAAGAGCATCGAGAACCTGCTGGACGCGATCGAGGCGAGCAAGAAGCCGCGCTTCGACCGCTTCCTGTTCGCGCTCGGGATCGAGCACGTGGGCGACACCGTGGCGCGGCTGCTCGCCGACCACTTCGGCTCGCTGGCCAAGCTGCGCGAGGCCTCCGAGATCGAGCTGGAAGAGATCCGCGGCATCGGCCCCGAAGTGGCGGAGAGCGTGCACCACTTCTTCGCCAACCCCCGCAACCGGAAGGTGCTCGACCGGCTGTTGAAAGCGGGCGTGAAACCAATAGTCGAGGCGCGCCCCGAGGGCCCGCGTGCCCTGGACGGCGAGATCGTGGTGTTCACGGGCGGGCTGGAGACCATGCCGCGTCCCGACGCGCAGCGGCTCGCCGAGCGCCACGGCGCGCGCGTGGCCGGCACCATCTCCAAGAAGGTGACGCTCGTCGTCGCCGGCCCCGGCGCGGGCAGCAAGCTGGACGACGCGCGCAGGCTCGGCGTGAAGGTGATCGACGAGCGAGCGTTTCTGAAACGCGTCGGCGAGAAGGTCTGACGCGATGACGAACGCCGAGCTGGCGCGCGCGCTGGCGCGCACCGCGACCCTGCTCGAGATCGACGGCGCGAACCCGTTCCGCGTGCGCGCCTACGAGGAGGGCGCGCGCGTGGTGGAGAACCACGGCGAGTCGCTCGCCGCGCTCGTGGACGAGCCGGGCGCGCTCGAGGCGATCGACGGCATCGGCAAGAGCCTCGCCCAGCACATCCGCGAGCTGGTCTCGACCGGTCGCACGCAGGTGATGGAGCAGCTCTCGAAGAAGTATCCCGACGAGGTCGTGAGCTTCACCGAGCTCCAGGGTCTGGGACCGAAGCGCGTACGCACGCTGGTCGACCAGCTGCGCATCACCACGCGCGCGGCGCTGGAGACGGCGGCGAAGGACGGGAAGCTGCGCGATCTTCCCGGCTTCGGCGAGAAGGTGGAGCAGAACGTCTTGAAGGCGCTCGCCAAGGCGTCGCAGTGGTCGGGCCGCATGCTGCTCGGCGACGCGTGGCCGATCGCGCACGCGATCGCGGATCGCATCAAGAAGGTGAAGGGCGTGCACCAGGTGGAGCTCGCCGGTTCCTTCCGGCGGCGCAAGGAAACGATCGGCGACCTGGACGTGCTCGTGACCGGCGGCGATGCCGAGCAGGTGATGCAGGCGTTCACCACGCACGACTCCGTGGCCGACCTCCTGGGCCGCGGCGAGACGAAATCCAGTGTCAAGCTTTCCAATGGCTTACAGGTGGACCTTCGCGTGGTTCCCGAGGCCAGCTTCGGCGCCGCGCTCATGTACTTCACCGGCTCGAAGGAGCACAACATCGAGCTGCGCAAGATCGCGATCGAGAAGGGCTGGAGCCTGAACGAGTACGGCCTCACGCAGGGCGAGAAGGTGGTGGCCGGGCGCACCGAGGAGGACGTGTACAAGGCACTCGGGCTAGCGTGGGTGCCGCCCGAGCTGCGCGAGATGCACGGCGAGATCGACATGGCGCGCG
>DATLUU010000709.1:0-2731 GCA_035577885.1 Verrucomicrobiia bacterium | reverse complement strand
CCGAGCTCCGCGCGCGCCACGCTCCGGCCGAGGAGGTCGAACACGAGGAGCTGCGCGGTCGTGGCGCCGGAGACCGAGCAGCGGATGCCCTCGCGCGTGAACCGCGTGCCGCGGATCGTCAGCGGTCCCTCGGGCGCGCCTCCAACGCCGGCCACCGGGCCCGAGCCGGCGAACCGCATCACGCGGACCGTCGCCGCGTCGCCGTAGGGCGCGACCGTCGGCAGCACGTCGGGCGTCGTCCACGCCACGAACACGCCGCCCGCGCCGTCGCGCACCATGGCCACCACGCCGGCAAACGTGCTGTCCGGGAGCGGGTACTCACCCGGCGACGCGAAGCTGATGCCCGTCGCGGGCCAGCCCGGAGGCGTGGAGCCGTCCGTCGACCAGCGCCCCACCGCGTTCAGGGCGAGACAGTCCTGGTGCGGGCAGGACATCAGGCGGGTGCCGCTGGCGAAGACGCCGGTGGCATCGGCGAGCAGCGTGGGCAGGTAGGAAGCCGTGATGTTCAGCGCGGAAGCCCAGGCGGGATCCAGCGTGCCATCGACGCGCGCGCGCCGGAGCAGACCCACCTCTGGCCCGGTGAACGAGGTCGGCCACAGCGCGAAGAGCCCGCCCACGCCATCGAGTGCGAGCACGCCCGGCGGAGCGCCGGGACCGGCCGGGTTCTGACCGAGGTCGAGCGACGGCGCGGGCCACGACGGATCGATCGTCTGGTCATTGAGCACATGCGTGACCGTCTCGCTCGCCCCCATGGGCGCGAGAACGTAGGCCCCTTCAGCACCGTCGCCGAACACGGAAGGGAGGCTCGAGGCGAGCGCGCTGCTCGCGGCGGGAATGCGGACGCCCAGCCCGTCGTCGCCGGTCCACGACGGATCGGGCAAGCCCGACGAGACGCGCCACAACCGGTAGGACCATGGCGTCGAAAGCGAGTCGGTGCCGGAGAGCAACGTCGCGAGCCAGAAGGCGCCGCCGTCTGCGGGAGCGACCGACGCTCCCGACCAGTAGCTGTTCGCATCGGGCGGCGACAGCACCACCCGGCCGGTAGTGGGATATCCCGAAGCGTTGGTCCCGTCGGCGCGGATGCGGATCACGCGGACGCCGCCGCCCGCGCCGAAGAACACGTACACACCCCCGGTTCCATCCGGAAACGAGGCGGGCGAGACCATGTAACCGCTGGGGACGACGGTGCGCCCGCGCGCCGGCCAGCCCGGTGAGCGGGTGCCATCGGCGCGAACGTGCTGTACGTAGAACGCCCCGTGATCCAGGTAGGAGCCTTCGTTCCACACCAGGAACGCACCGCTCGCGCCGTCGGGCACCGCACGCAGGCTGCCGAGCTCGATCGTGACCGCGAGCGAACACGCCACGGTGCCTTCGGCGGGCCAACCCGATGCGATCGTGCCATCGCCGAGCACGTGCTGGACGCGGATCGCCGCGCCCCCGGGGACATCCGCACCGCGATAGGCGACGAGCACGCCGCCGCCGCCGTCGCCGAGCAGCGCGACCGGGTGGCCATGGCGCGTGGGCGCGACCGGGTTGCCCGAGGGACCGACCCAGGCGGCCTGGGCGAGGGCGGCGAGGAGCAGGAGCGGGGTGGACGCGAGCGCGATCCGCGCGTGCTTCATGGGACCTCCGGCGCCGAGTCTAGGCCTCGTCCACGCCGCCTTCCACGGGCAAGTCGCGCCGGGATCCCGGTTGGGAGCGGGGGCGGCGGACCCGTCCTCCCGGACGCCGCCCCCGACTCGGTCAGTTCGGCGTGCTCGGCTGCTGCGGCCTCATCGTCAGCGGGTCGCGGAGCGGCAGCCGCTTGGGATCGCCGCCCGCGAGCTTGGTGATGCTCGCCGGGTGCTTGTCGTCGCCCTTCATGATCTCGCCCGTCTGACCCACCATGAGCACCGTCATCTTGGAGGGATCGAGCAGGCGCTTGGCCACGCGCTGCACGTCGGCCGCGCTCACCGCGTTCAGCCGCTTGGCGTAGTCGGCGAAGTAGGCCGGGTCCTTCTCGTAGCGGCCGGTCAACTCCTCCACGGCGAGCGCGCCGGCGATGGCGTTCGCGGTCTCGAACTGCACCGGCAGCGACTCCACGAACTTGTTCCGGCTCGCCTCCAACTCGGTGGGCGTCACCAGCGAATCGCGCATCTTCCTGATCTCGCCCATGGCGATCTCGGTCGCGTACGCCACCGAGCGCACCTTGGACTGGAACACCAGCCGCCACGGTTCGGGGTAGTAGGTGCCGCCCTCGATGCGGGAGTTGACCGAGTAGGCGAGGCCCTCGTCCGAGCGGATGCGGTTCACGAGCCGCGAGGTGAAGCCGCCGCCGCCGAGGATGTCGTTCATCACCCGTGCCGCCGCCCAGTCGGGATCGTAGCGGTCGAGCGACGGCAGGCCGATCGAGACCCGACCCTGGTTCACGTCCTTCTCCACCATGTACCAGCCGGCCTGCGCAGGCTTGTCGGGCGCCGGGGGCGTGCCCGGCTTCTCACCGGTCGTGGGCCACTTCGCGAACGCGGCCTCGAGCTTCTTCACCATCGCTCCGCGGTCGAAGTCGCCGGCGACCGCGAGGATGAAGTTCTTCGGTCCCACGTAGCGCGCCTGGAACGCCTTCATGTCGTCCACCGTGATGGCGTCGAGCGACGTCTTCGTGCTCCAGTGGTTCGTCCAGTGGTCGTCGCCGCGCAGCAGCGCGCTCCATTCGCGCTCCTCGATGTCGCCCGACTCGTCGTTCCGGCGCTTC
>DATLUU010000708.1:0-3707 GCA_035577885.1 Verrucomicrobiia bacterium | reverse complement strand
AGCACGATCAGGATGAAACGCGAGGCCTTCATTCCGACTCCTCCCTGGATGCGGCGTCCGGGCGACATTAGAAGTCCGTGCGCACGCCGAACCGGAGCGTGCGCGGAATGCTGAACAGGCTCGCGCTTTGCGTCGCAAGGTTGTAGGCGGCGACCGGGTCGATACCCTTGCTGCGCAGATCCGCCGCCACGGCGCGGCCGGGGTCGGTGTTGAGGAAGCCGGTGGTGTAGGCCGAGCCGGTGCCCGAGTAGACGGCGATCGCGTTGTTGGTGTCGAACGCGTTCAGCATCCACACGTACGCGGCCAACCGCGTCGCCCCGAAGCGGAAACCCTTCGTGAGCTTGAAGTCGAACGACTGCGTCGACGGCGCCGAGCGCTCGTTGAGCGAGCCCGTGGGCTGCTGGGCAACGTTCAGCTGCGTCACCTCGTCGGTGACGTTCGTCGCCGTGAAGGGCGTGCCGGTGGCGAGGTTGTAGAGGATGTTCAGGTCCACGTCGCCCAGGGGCGCGGCGCTTCCCCACTTCGGCCCCTCGCCCTTCAGGAAGCTCACCGCCACGTTCAGGTTCACGCGGTGGCGCTGGTCGAAGTCGAGCGGCGAGGTCTGGTGCGGCACCTCGCTCGCCGTCCACGCGATGTTGCGCTGCGTGTTCGACACCGAGCCGGTGCCGTTCGCGAACGACAGGCTGTACGACAGGCTGCCGCTGACGTGGTTCACCCGGCGCAGCGTGAATGCGAGGTCGAGACCCTTCAGCGTCGCGAAGTCCTTGTTGCGGAACGACGCGAACGAGTACGGCGCCGACGGGATGTTCGCCACCTGCACGAGGTCGCGGACGTCCTTGTAATAGACCGAGACGTCGAACTTGGAGTAGTCGTTCATCTGGTGCGACAGCCCGACCTCGTACGCCGTGGTCATCTCCGGCTTCAAGTTCGGATTGCCGAACGGCACGTAGTAGCCGCCGGTCTGGATCTTGTACTCGAGGAAGCGGTACGAGACGTACAAGTCCTGAAGATTCGGCTGCTGGTAGAACTGGCCCCAGTTCACGTGCAGCACGCTGCGGTCGGAGACCGGGAAGCCGATGCCGATGCGCGGGCTGATGCGGCTGTACGTCTTCGCGTCGGTGAGGTCGGCGTCGGTGAGCACGTTGTCCGGGCCCAGCGGCCGGTCCTCGCTCTTCAGCGCCTTCGCGTTCACGTTGAGGTAGTCGTAGCGCAGCCCGATGTTCGCCACGAGCCCGGCGCGCTCATAGCGGTCCTGCACGTAGCCCGAAGCGGTGGTCGGCTTGCGCGCGCCATCGAGCCCACTCAGCTCGCCCTCGTTCCCCCGCTCGTCGAAGCCGTAGGCGTCGATGTCGAACTGCCCGGGCGTGAAGTTGGACGGGAAGTAGTTCTGGTAGAAGCGCAGCTCGTGGCGGTCGACCTGCACGCCGCCCTTCACCTGGTGATAGGGGTTCACCTGCGAGGTGTAGTCGCCGCGGATCGCGTAGTACTTCGACTGCCGGCGCAGGTAGTCGTCCCACAGCGCGCCGGTGCTGCCGGGGATCGCCAGCACGCGCGCCGCGAGCGAGTCGGAGAGCGGGTCGCCGGGCGAGCCGCCGAGCCCGGGGAAGAACCACGGGATGTCCTCGCGCAGCTGCGGGTTCGGCGTCGCCGAGTAGGCAGCGATGTCGTCGAAGAACAGGCCGTCGCCGCGCCGGCGCTGGGTGAAGAAGTACGACGCGTCGACGTTGTAGAACGTCTTGGCGTTCAGCTTGTGGTGGAACGCCGCGGAATAGGACTGGTTCTCGTCCTTGTAGCGCGGCGTGTGCGCGAGGTCGAACCGGTAACTGTTGCGGTATTCGCTCCAGTCGTCGTTCGAGTTCAGGAAGCCGAGCTTCAGGTCCATCGTCTTGCTCATCGTGAGCGACAACTTGCCCTGGCCGGTCCAGCCGCCGAGCTGGTTGTCCGGGAGCGGCGCGGTGTAGTTCGAGCGCGGCCCGCGATCCCGCTGCCAGCGGCGCTGCCCGCTGACGTAGAACGAGCCCAGGTCCTTGCCCTTGATGAGCGGACCGCCGAACGCGCCGTCGTAGACGTTGTAGTCGTAGACTTTGGAGCGGAAGATGTCGTTGCCGTAGCCGGTGAGGTTGTCCGTCACCGCCTCGAACGAGCCCTCGTAGTTGTCGCCGCCCTCCTTCGTCACCACGTTCACGACGCCGGACATGATGCGGCCGTACTCGGCGTTGAACCCGCCGTTCAGCAGCACCACCTCCTGGATGGCGCTGTTGTTGATCGCGGTCGTGGAGTTGCCGGTGAGCGGGTCCTGCTGCGAGAAGCCATCGACGTAGTAGGCGGTCTCGTTCGGCCGGCCGCCGCGCAGGATCACGGTGCTGCCGTTCGTGGACTCACGGTCGATCTGGCGCCCGAAGTTCACGGTGCCGGCCTGCTGCGCCACGGCGTCGCGGTAGCCGCGGACCGGCAACTTCGCGATCTCGGCTCCGCTGATGAACTTGGTGCTGCCGGTGGCGTCCTTCTGCAGCAGCGGGCGCTCGGCGTTCACCACCACTTCGTTCATCTGCACCGCCTCGGTCCTCATCACCGCATCGAGCGTGGTGGTGAAGTCGGGCGTGATCTCGACGTTTCCGGCGACGAACGGCGCGTAGCCGATCAGGTCCATCTTGATCTGGTACTTGCCGCCGGTGATACCGATGATGAAGTAGTTGCCCTGGTCGTCGGTGATGCCGCCGAGGCGCTGCCCCTCGACCCGAACGTTGACCCCGGCGAGCGGCTGCTTCTTCTCATCCGTGACGCGTCCGGTCAGTTTGCCGGTGGTTCCGGCCAACGCAGGAAGGGCGATCGCCAGCGCGATCGCGGCCGCGATCGACCGGCGCCCCCATGGGGTGGAGCGGGGCATACCTTGGTCTCCTTTCGGGAACGAAAAAACCCGCCCGGGCACCGCGGATTCCGCGGGCACGAACGGGTCCTGGCCAGATCCGGACGACGGCACAGGCAACGGTTCTGGCAATGGCGCAGAGACTGCGCGATGCATGACGGAACCTCCGAGTCCCCGGTGCGTGAGACGGGGAACGCCCCTCCGTGAGCGCTGCGAGGCCGTTAAGGTATTGGGATGCCCCGTTGCGTCCGGGATGCCCCAATAATCTGACCGTAGGTCCAGAAGTAGACAAAAGTCAATCCACCTAAACCCTAAAACGCCCGTCGGGGCATCGCTGGTCCCGCCCTCGTAGCCCCGCCAGGTACCCGGGGCATGAAAAGGCCCGGGGACGCCACGATCAGCGCCCCCGGGCCTGCCTGCTGAAGCGGGACTACGAGATCAGAACGAGTACGTGGCCGAAACCCGCGGGAACGGATCGCCGCCCAGGCCGTTGTTCCACACGCCCGAGACGGGGTTGTTCCAGAAGCCAGGCGCCAGCGTGGCGTCCAGCATGAGCGAGGCGAGCTTCACGCCGGCGCCCATGTTGTACGTGAACACGTGCTGCTTGACCGTGGTCGTGACGACCGGATTCCCCGTTTCGTTCTTGAGCGAGTAGAGCACCGCGTTCTGCGCGCCGAAGCGCAGCGTCAGCCAGCTGTTGACGTGAGTCTCGAGCGCCATGAACGCATTCGGGTAGAACGTCTCGTTCGCTTCCTGCTTCGGGTTCGCGCCGACGGTCGTCTCGGCGTGGTTGCCCACGACCTGCAGACCGAGCACGAACAGGTCATCGGAGCCGATCGAC
>DATLUU010000707.1:0-5773 GCA_035577885.1 Verrucomicrobiia bacterium | reverse complement strand
GAGCCCGTTCCGCCCCGAGTTCGCCGACGTGGTGCGGCCGCGGGTCGAGGCGGGCGGCGGCACGATGCGCAGCGACGGCAAGGTGTGGGTGGTGCCGAACCCGTTCAAGGCGAACGCGCCGTGGGAGCGACAACCGGTGCCGGGCGACGCGTTCACGCGGCACGTGGACTTCTTCGGCCTGCCGCGGGCGCAGGCGCGGATCCGCATCTACACGCTGGCGGGCGACCTGGTGCAGTTGATCGACCACGACGGCACGCACGGGGATGGGCAGGCGCCGTGGAACCTGATCTCCCGGAACGGGCAGGACATCGAGTCAGGCGTCTACCTGTTCACGGTGGAGTGGCCGGGCGGCCACCAGGTGGGCCGGTTCGTGATCATTCGCTGAAACGGGCCGCGCCGGGCTATACTGCCCATCCGTGCAGTAGCGTTCCCGCGAGGCCTGCGCTCAGCGAGGTGAGCATGAAGCTTCCGCCGACCCACTTCCTTCCCGAGCCGGCCGCCGGATCCGGGCTCGCGGGCTGGCTCAGGGCGTTCGCCGCGCGCCAGGAGAACCGCGGCGCGCTCGTCCACTGGCAGGTGATCCCGGCGCGACCCGCGCGCTTCGGCGAGCTGCAGCCGCCGCTCGCCGAGCCCCTGTTCGCCGCGCTCGCCGCGAGCGGCGTGTCCCGCCTCTACACGCACCAGGTGTGCGCCATCGAGGCGCTGCGCGCCGCGCGCGACACCGTGGTGGTGACGGGCACCGCGTCGGGCAAGTCGCTCTGCTTCCACCTGCCGGCCCTGGAACGACTGCTCGAAGACCCGGAAGCCACGGCCCTCTACCTGTTCCCGACCAAGGCGCTCGCCCAGGACCAGTTGAAGAGCCTGACGCGCCTTGCCTCCGGGAGTGTCGAGCTCTCCGGCGCGTTGCGCGCCGGCGTCTATGACGGCGATACCGCCGCGACCACGCGGAAGAAGCTCCGCGACGAGGCGAACGTCATCCTTTCCAACCCCGACATGCTGCACGCCGGCATCCTGCCGCAGCATGCGAAGTGGGCGCGCTTCCTGCGCAACCTGCGCTTCGTGGTGGTGGACGAGATGCACGCCTACCGCGGCATCTTCGGCAGCCACGTGGCGCTGGTGCTGCGCCGGCTCGAGCGGCTGGTGAGGCATTACGGCGGCGAGTTCCGCTACGTGCTCTGCAGCGCCACCATCCGCAACCCGGGCGAGCTCGCCACCGCGCTCACCGGGCGCGACGTGAGCGTGGTGGACGACGACGGCGCTCCGCGCGGCGAGAAGCACTTCGCGTTCTGGAACCCGCCGTTCCGCGACGAGACGCTGGTCGAGCGCCGCAGCTCCAACGTGGAGGGCTCGCTGCTGCTCTCCGGCGTGCTCGAGCTGGGCGCGCAGGCGATCGCGTTCACCAAGTCGCGGGTGAGCGCCGAGCTGGTCTATCGCTACACGCGCGAGCAGCTGGAGCGCTCCCGCGCCAGGCTGCCGGGGGAGGAGCGCGACGCCAAGGCCGCGCCCGTGTCACCCCTGCACGAGCGGCTCAAACCCTACCGCGGCGGTTACCTGCCCGAGGAGCGCCGGGCGATCGAGAAGGCGCTCTTCTCCGGCGAGCTTCGCGGCGTCGTCAGCACCAACGCGCTGGAGCTGGGGATCGACGTCGGCGGACTGGACGTGGCGGTGCTGATCGGCGCCGCGCCCACGCTCGCCAGCATCTGGCAGCAGGCGGGCCGCGCCGGCCGAAGCGGCGCCCCATCCCTCGTGGTGCTCGTCGCCTACAACGACACCGTGGACCAGTACCTGATGCGCCGGCCGCAGTACCTGTTCGGCCGGCCCACCGAGGCCGCGTGCGTGGATCCGCACAACCCCTACATCCTCGCCCAGCAGCTCGCGTGCGCCGCGTACGAGCTGCCGCTCACCGACGGCGATGCGCCGGCGTTCGGCGAGCAGATGCGTGCGGTCTTGAGCGCGCTCGAGGAGGCGGGGGAGACGCGCTCGATCGACGGGCGCGCGTACTGGTCCAAGAGCGACTTCCCCGGCGCCAAGGTGTCGCTGCGCACGATGAGCGACGACACCTACACCATCGTCGACGCCACACACGCGAACGCCGTGATCGGCACGGTGGACGCGATCAGCGGGCTCGAGCTGGTCTACCCAGACGCCATCTACCTGCACGAGGGCGAGACGTGGTGGGTGAGGTCGCTCGACCTGGAGCAGAAGGTGGCCACGGTCGAGCCGCGCACGGTGGACTACTACACGCAGCCGGTGCTCGACACGAATGTCCGCGTGCGGCAGGAGCTCCAGTCGCGCGGGTTCCGGGGCGAGACGGTGAGGTTCGGCGAGCTGACGTACAGCTGGCAGACGGTGGCGATGAAGAAGATCCGCTACCGCTCGCTGGACGCGATCGGCTACCACCCGCTCGAGCTGCCGCGGCTGACGCTCGAGACCGCGGGGCTGTGGCTGGCGCCGAACGAGGACACGACGCAGGCGCTCGCGCGCGCGGGCCTGAACCCGTGGGAGGCGCTCTCGGGGGTGCGGAACCTGTTCGTCCAGCTGCTGCCGCTGATGGCGATGTGCGATCCCATCGACCTGGGCGGCATGCTCGACAGCTCGAACACCGGACAGCCGACGCTGTTCCTGTTCGACCGCTACCCGGGCGGCCTGGGCTTCGCCGAGCAGGGCTACTCGCGGCTCGAGGAGCTGGCCGAGGCCGCACTCGCGCACCTCGAGGGCTGCCCCTGCGGCACCGGCTGTCCCGCCTGCGTCGGCCTCCCGGTGCTGCGCCCCGCCCAGCAACAGGACTGGGACGGCATCAAGCACACGAAGGAGATCCCCACCAAGGACGCGGCGCGGTTCCTGCTGCAGCGGTGGCTGGCAACGAGCAGCTAGACTCCTTGTCCCACCCACACGAGGAAGAGCGACTTGATCGATCCCAAGCCCGACTGGCCCGTCGCGTTCTTCGACGAAGACTACCTGAAGATCTACCGCCCCCAGTTCACCGCCGAGCGCACCGCCGCCGAGACAGGCTTCATCGCCGACTCGCTGCGGGCCCCCGTCGGGGGCGAGGTGCTGGACCTGGCCTGCGGCTTCGGCCGGCACGCCATCGGCATGGCGAAGCTCGGCTACAAGGTCACCGGGCTCGACTTCAATCCCCGCTACCTGGAGATCGCCGCCGCCGATGCCGCCGCCGCCGGCGCCCAGGTGACGTGGCGCACCGGCGACATGCGCGCGCTCGGCTTCGACCGTGCGTTCGACGCGATCTATTCGTACTTCACCTCGTTCGGCTACTTCGACGACGACGAGAACGAAAAAGTCCTCGCCGGGATCGCGACAGCGCTCCGGCCCGGCGGCAGCCTGCTGCTCGAGATGATGAACCGCGACCGATTGCTCACGCATCCCCAGCAGCGCACGTGGTCGCAGCGCGAGGACGGCGCGCTCCTGATGGAGGAGATCACGCTCGAGTGGGTGACCTCGCGCGTCATCTCGCGCCAGCACCTGATCGACCCGCAGGGCGGCACGCAGGTGACGAAGGAGTTCTCGCTCCGCACGTACACCTGCGCCGAGCTGTCCGCGCTGCTCCGCCGCCAGGGCCTGAGCGTGCGCTCGGTCCACGGCGGCATCGAGGGCCAGCCCTACGTGCCCGACAGCCGGCGGCTGGCGATCGTGGCGGAGCGCGCGCGGTGACCACCCGCCGCGACGAGGCGGCGAGCGCCGGACTGCGCGAGCGCCTCGGCGAGCTGGTGCGGAGCCGGCGCGCCGGCGCGCTCCCGACGCCCGCGCACGGAGCGAACGACGTCGTGCCGCCGGCTTCAGGCCCTGCCGGCACCCACGATCGCACCGCCACCGGCGTCGAGGCGTTCCTGCCCGGCGGCGAATGGCGGCACGAGCGCCACGGCGCGGTCTACGTGCACGAGCGGCTGCGCAGCGACGTGGAGCGCCCGCACTCGAGCTGGGGCCAGCTCCCGGAGCCACCACCGGGGGAGGTGGAGCTGTCGTCGCTCCGTTGCCTCGGCCTCGGACGCGCGCTGTTCCTGGACCTCGAGACCTGCGGGCTCTCCTCGAGCCCGGTCTTCCTCGCGGGGACGATGCACTGGAACGGAGAAGACTTCGTGCTCCGCCAGTACTTCGCGCGCCACTACGGCGAGGAGGCGGCGCTGCTCGCCGCGGTGTTCGAGCAGGCGCGCGGCTTCGAGTGCCTGGTGACGTTCAACGGCAAGTCGTACGACGCGCCGTTCCTCGCCACGCGCGCGCTCACGCACGGCGTCGAGCTGGCGCTGCCGCGGCATCACCTGGACCTGCTGCACCACGCGCGCCGGCAGTGGCGCGAGGAGCTGCCCGACTGCCGGCTCACCACGCTCGAGTGGCGCGTGTGCCGCCGCCGCCGCGTCGGCGACGTGCCCGGCGAGCAGGTGCCGGGTCTCTACCACGAGTACGTGCGCAACGGCGACCCGTGGCGGCTCGTGCCCGTGTTCCACCACAACCTGCTCGACGTGACCACGATGGCGGACGTCCTGCACGCGTTGTGCAGGGGGCTGCGGCGGCGATCCGTCTTCGACGAATAGGTCCGTGTTCGCACACGGAGGACACGGCCCATCATCGGAGGCATCGCGGCGAGCGGCGATCCACGCATGGAGCGCGGCCCCCGAGTCAGTTCGGCCGTTGACTCTGCACGGAGCGCGGCCGGATACTCGCGGACGCAGTTCGTCCCCTGTGGGTCGTCCGTCGAGTGGGCTTTCCAGTGACCGCTGCCCGAATTCGTCAGTGTTCGTGCCCGCGTCGCCCGTCCGTCTCGTGAACGGTGTCGCCCTGGCCTTTGCACAGGCCGGGGCGTTCGTGTTCTGGACACCCCGTCTTCACCGCATCCCTTAGGTTTCGGTTTCTGGAGGTTGATCCGAGTCATGGCGAGCACTGAGGACAAGAGCATCACCTGCGTGGATTGCGGTGATGAGTTCCTGTTCACCGCGGGTGAACAGGCGTTCTATCGCGAGCGCGGGCTCACGAACGAGCCCACGCGTTGCAAGAACTGCCGCGAGAAGCGGAAGGCAGGACGTGCCACGACCGGCGGAGCGAGCTCGGGAGGATCGTCGTCGTACGGGCGCTCCGACAAGCAGATGTATCCCGCGGTGTGCTCGAACTGCGGGCGCGAGACCGAAGTGCCGTTCATGCCCACCTCGGGCCGACCGGTGCTGTGTCGCGACTGCTTCCAGGCGTCGAAGGGCACGGGCACGGGTGCAGGTGCGGGTGCGGGGTACGGTGGCGGCGGTGGCCGCGGCGGGGACGGCGGACACGGCGGACACGGCGGCGGCCGCGGCGCCCGTGGCGGCGGTGGGGCGCGGCCCGCGCGCGTGTCGAGTCCTCCGGGACCCTCCGAGGGCCGCGTGCAGGGCTCGGTGAAATGGTTCAACGACGCCAAGGGCTTCGGCTTCATCGCCTCGGACACGGGCGAGGACGTGTTCGTGCACTTCTCGGCCATCGGCGCCAGCGGCTTCCGCTCGCTCGCGGAAGGCGAGCGCGTGGAGTTCGACCTGGTCTCGGGGCCCAAGGGCAAGCAGGCGGCGAACGTCTCCAAGATCTGATCGCCAGCTCCCCGAGGTTGTTCTGGGTCCCGCGCTCCGGCGCGGGGCCCGTCGCTTTCCGGGGCCGCTGAGGCCGCGGCTCGGGCGCCGGTCCGTCTTCCCGGGCGCGCCGGCCCGAGGGTCAAGCCGATCGCGCGAAAAGCCGATAGAATGGTGTGATCCCGCGCCCCCCACACCTCCCATCGCGCTCGCTCCCGGACTTCCGATCCTGA
>DATLUU010000706.1:0-6268 GCA_035577885.1 Verrucomicrobiia bacterium | reverse complement strand
CAGGCGAGGGCGATCGCGAACGCCCGGAGCGCGCCGCGCGTGCCGCGGCTCGCGGCGACGGACACCACGGTGGGTGCCAAGAGGAACATGAAGCTGGGTCTCGCCAGGCTCATGATCCCGGTGAGCAGCCCGGAGACCGCCGGGAACGCCCGCCCGGGTCCCTTGGAGACCGCGCGCAGCTGGAGGCAGAGGAACCCGGCTCCCAGGAACCACAGCAGGCTCTCCGAGAGGACGGAGAGGTCCATGAACGTGGCCATGGCGTACCCGCTCGCCAGCACGCTCGAGCCGAACGCGAAGCGTGGAGCGCACACGGATCGGGCGGCTTCGCCGATCAACACCACCGTGGCGGCGCCCAGCACGCACTGCACGATCAGCGGCGCGACATAGCTCGCTGTCGCGGTGGGCTCGAGCACCGCCAGCAGGTAGGGGTAGAGCGGCCCCAGGAAGAACGGGTTCTTCCCCACCCAGCCGTTCCGCACCAGGACCTGCGCCCACGTCCAATAGGCCTCGGAGTCCGCGGTGAGGCTTCCGTAGAGCGGGGACGCGAGCAGGCGGTGGAGGCAGTAGAGCTTCCACGCCAGCGACACCACGAACAGCGCCATCAGCGCGCGCGTCCACCACGGCGGTGCCGAGGCGAGCGGTGCCGGGCCGCGGCCGCGATCGGCCCGCGGCCCGTGCTCCGCTCGCGAGGTCGTGCCTGGCCCTTCCCTAATCGACCAGCACGACGTTCAGCGTCTTCTCCTCGCCACCGGTCCGGAGCTGCGCGCGGTAGATGCCCGCGGCCACCCGGTGCCCGCGGTCATCGGTGCGGCTCCAGCGCACGTCGTGATCGCCGGCGTCCATGCGCTCGTCCACGAGCTTCGCCACGCGCCGGCCGGCGAGGTCGTAGAGGCTCAGCTCGACGCGCTGCGGCTGCGCGAGGCGGATGTGCATCGTGCCGCCGTCGCTCGTGGGGTTCGGCCCGTGCGTGAACCAGAGCCCGGCCGAGATCCCCGGCCCCTGTACGCCCGCGAGCTGCGGGAACCAGCCGATGTCGTAGAAGTTGTGGAACGTCATGTCCACCTTCTGCGAGAGATCGGGGTTGATCGCCGGCTCCATCAGCAGGTTCGGGAACGCCGACACGTCGTAGTGCGACACGCTCGAGCCCGGCTGGTCCGGGTTCGGGTCGAAGAGGCGCATGCGGTTCGTGGGCTGGTTGTCGGTGCCCGCGAGCTTCGTGGCGTCGAGCTTCAGCGTGGCGTTGACCACGCCGGAGCCGAGCGCGGCCTTGATCGCGTTCCCGTCGGTCAGCGACAGCGATGCGACCGGGATCGTCACCGTGGGCGAGGAGCCGCGCAGCGGCGGCTCGGGCCCGGCGACGTTGTTGATGATGATGGCGCCGAGCGCGCCGTTCGCCTGCGCGTTCGCCGCCTGCTGAGCCATGGAGCACGTGGCGCTGCGATCCATGAGGGCGATAGAGTTCACCATCGCCACCGCGTTCGTAAACGGCGTGCTGCAGCCGTCCGTGGTCGTGCCCACACCGTCGTTCACGAGCACGACCGGGTGGACGAAGCCACCGGTTGTCAGCGGCTGGTAGAAGACGCCCTGGCCGCTCGTGAAATCACCACTGATCGCCCCGGTCGTGACCACGCGCGCGCGCGGGCCGAGGAAGTGGGGCGCGGCGGCATTCACGGATGGCCCGTCCCACACCAGGTGCCCGGTGTTGATGGCGCTCGCGACGCGCTCGGCGTCCGTCATCTGGTACCAGTGCTTACCGGAGACGTTGTCCATCAGGTAGCGGTCCCAGATGCTCGGCTGGCCGGAGAAGATGGCGCCGGTGCCATCGTCGGTGAGCGTCATGAAGCCGAGGCCGTGGCCGAACTCGTGCAGGAGCACGGGCAGCAGGTCGAGGCCGTTCGCGCCCTCGTTGCCGTCGAAGCCGTAGTACCACGACCGCGTCGGCAGGCAGCCCGCGGTGCCGACGTTGGAGTTGAACTCGGCGCCGATGTCGTCGTCGAGCGGGTCGAGGTCGATGCCGGCGAGCCGGTTCGCCTCGGCGCTGTTGTACCAGGTGGCGGCGAACGCCGAGCCCGGGAAATCGGAGTCGATCGCGTTCGGCCCCGCGCCGCCGAGCACGCCACTGGTGGTGTTGCACGGCGTCATCGGATCGAACGCGGCCTGCACACGGATGGTGATCGGGCTCTGGAGGATCGCGTCCCAGATCTGGCCCGCCTTGATGAACACGTTCAGCCGCTGCTGGCCGATCGTGGTGCCGGGATTGCCGCCGACGGGCGCCACCGGCGTGTTGTCGTTGAAGCCTTCGCCGGGACTGTCGAGGTTGACGATC
Organism: Verrucomicrobiia bacterium; assembly: GCA_035577885.1. Classification (GTDB taxonomy): domain Bacteria; phylum Eisenbacteria; class RBG-16-71-46; order RBG-16-71-46; family RBG-16-71-46; genus JAIOPA01. The sequence continues at coordinate 3,942 of DATLUU010000706.1, read as the reverse complement.
TGGAACGCGGCTCGCGAGGCGGCCGGCGACAGCGCCAGCAGCAGGCACGCGAGCTGTACGAGGTGCCGCGCCCGGGCGCTCACTTGTGCTCCTGCTTCGGCGCCGCGGCTTCGACCCGCGCCCGCATCTCGGCCTCGGAGGACACGCAGTCCTGCTCGAGCCGTCCTTCAGCATCGGTGGTCACGAAGACGTACTGGCGGAACGCCGCGCCCACGATCGCGTGGCGCGAGCCGTCGGCGTGGCGCACCACGTTCTGCGCCGCGATCGCGCGCGCCTCGGCCTGCGTGCGCGCGAGCGCCATCGCGCTCGTCGAGGGCGTGCCCTCGACCACGGTGGCCTCACCCGTCTCGGGCTCGAAGCGCATGCCGGCCACGATGGGAGTGGTCATGCGCCACGGGCCGGGGTGGAGCTTCACCAGATTCGTCGCCGAGGACGGCGCCGGTTGTGCCAGCGCGAGCAAAGGTGTGGCAGCAAGGAGCAGGAGCGACGTGACGATCGTTCGCATGTCGAGGGCCTCCGGTAGAAGCGCGGACGTCGCGGGGGGGGAAGGCCATTCCATGATACCGCACGCCGGAACGCGCGAGGGAGGCCCGAAGGCCTCCCTCGCGCTTGCATCCTGCAACGGGGCCGAAGGCCCCGGGTCCCCTCAGCGCGCGGCGGCGCGGTGCTCGCCGGCCTCCCCGTCGTCGTCCGCCACGTCGCCGCTGCCCTCGGGCTTCGGCAGCGGGACGATCTTGGCGTTCTTGGGGCGGGCCATGGTGCGGCTGGCCTCGCGCATGTTGCCGATCGCCGCCTCGGACTGGCGCAGCAGCGACTGCAGCGTGCCCGCCTTCTCCACGGCCTGGTCGACCAGCGTCTTCTGGCCCTCGAGCACGGCGAGCGACGACTGCACGTCCACGAGCAGCGCCTCGGCCTTCGACAGCCTGTCTTCGGCCTGGCTCATCTGCCGCTTGCGCTCGTCCAGCTTGCCGCGGGTCTCGCGGAGCTGCTTCAGCTGGCCGAGCACGTCCTTGAGCATCGCCTGGCCGTCCTGCAGCTCCTGGTGCGCCGAGGTGATCTCGCGCACGTGCATCGAGGTCTTCTCCGCCATGGCGAACATGCGCTCGAGGTCGCCCTGCAGCGACTCGATCGTGCCCTGGCGCGAGGCGATCAGCTCGAGCGCGCGCGTGATCTCCTGCTCGGTGACGTCCCACTTCGACATGCGCGACTCGAACGAGTCCAGCCGCGAGCCCACCGTGCGCAGGTTCTGGGCGCGGTCCTCGAGCATGCGCGAGATCTCGCTCACCTCCTGCGCCCGCTTGTCGGCGGTGTCGATGGCCGCGGTGAGCTGCTTCGCCATGTCGCCCATCTGCGACGCCGCATCCGCCGCGCCCTGGCGCAGCGCCGAGGCGTTCTCGAGGTCCTTCGCCGCGTCCTTGACGGCGCGCGCGCGCTGCTCGACTTCCTTCTTCAGGTTCTGCGTCTCCGCCGCCAGCACCTCGATCGACTCGCAGCGGCCGGCGAGGGATTCCACCGTCTGCTTGAGCTCGCGCACCTCGCCCGAGGCCTCCTCGACGCCGAACGTGACGCTCGAGAGCGTGCGCGCGACCTGCTCCGCCGTGGCCGACTGCTCGCCGAGCAGCGTGAAACGCTCCTCGGCCGCGTCCATCCGCTGCGAGAGCTGGTGCCCGCGCTCGTCCATGCGGGTCGCCAGCGCGCCGAGCTCGGTGACCTTGCGCTGCAGCTCGTCCACGAACTGCCGGCGCGATTCGATCGCCGTGGTCGTCGCCTCGACGCGCTTCGCCTGCGTCTCCACGGACTGGAGCTTCGGCTCCAGCTCGTTCACCGCGGCGACGCGGGTCTTGAGCTCGGTGAGGTTGCGCGCCACGTCGTCGAGCCAGGTGCGCGTGTCGGCCTGGCCCTGGCGCACACGGCCCATCTCGTCCTGCGCCACCTGGATGCGCTCGAGCGCGTCCTGGACCACGGCGTGGGCGCCGGCGAGCTGCGACAGGTCGCGCAGGCCCGCCTCGATCGCGGGGCGCGAGTTCTCGATGCGCGTGATCTGCTCGCCGAGGTCGCGCGCGAGCGTGCCGGTGTGGTCGAGGTCGCGGCGCAGCGCCTGGATGCGCGCCATCTCGCGGTCCAGCGTGCCCACCTCCTGGGCCACCGCCTGGACCTGCGTGGTCAGAGCCTCGACCTGGTGCTTGACGTCGCCCATGGTGAGGCTCGCCTCGTTCAGGCTCTTGAAGCGGTTCTCGCACGTGCTCACGTCGGCGCGCAGGTCGGCGACGCGCTGGCTCACCGACTCGATGCCGCGGGCCTCGAACTCGAAGCGTTCGACGGTGTTCTTCATCTCGTCGGTGAGTGAGGACAGGTCCTGCCGCGTCGCCAGCATCTGCTCCTGCGACTGGCGCTGGAGCTGCGTGATCTCGCCGGAGCGGTCGAGCACGGCGTCGTGCATCGCCCTCAGCGAGGTGACCTGCTCGGAGAGCGCGCCCAGCGACTTCTCGTTCTCCTTCTGCTGGCGGATGCCGGCGTCGATGTTGCGCATGGCGCGGTCGAGGTGGTCGCTCTGGGCGAGCGCGCGGTCGAGCGCTTCGCGGTGCGCCTCGAGCGCCGCGGTCTTCTGCGCCACCGAGTCGCCGAGCGCCTTCAACGTCACCATCTCGCGCTTGACCTCGTTGATGTGCGTCTCCACGCCGTCCAGGCTCTTCACCGACAGCTCGACGCCCTCGACGCGGCGCTCCTTGTCCTGGAGCGAGCGGCCCAGCTCGTCGCGGCGGCGGTCCATGGCCTCGAGCTTCGTGGTCGCCATCTTGTGCGCGTCCAGCAGCCGGTCATGCTGCTCGCGCAGGCGCGCCATGCGCTCGGTAGCGCCCTCGAGCTGGCCGTGCAGCGTCTCCGCGTCGCGGCGCAGGAGCTGGAACGGCTTCTCCACCTCGAGGAAGTTCGAGAGCCGCTCGCGCAGCTCCGAGGCGAGGTCGACCTTGGCGACCAGGTCGGCCATGGACGCCTCGATCTTCTGCGAGCCCTCGAGCGCGGTGGCGAGGCGCGACTCCGCCCACTGCGTGCTCTTCGTCAGGCCCTCGGCGCGCTCGTCCAGGTTCTGGAACAGGCTCGAGAGCTTCACCATGCCCTGGAAGCGCTCCTCCATCTGCGCCATGCGCGTGCTCAGGGACTCGACGTCGGTCTCCGTCTTCGCCAGCGGCTCGCCCAGCTTCTTCAGCCGATCCGCGCCCGCCTTCGCGCCCTCGACCAGAGCCTCATAGCGCTCGCGCTCCCTCTGGATGTCCGCGAGCACGGCGCGCACGGCCTCGAGCTGCTCCTGGTCGCGCCCGTTGTTTCCCATGAGGTTCTTGAACGGCTTCATGACTCACTCCTTCGAAAGGTGAGGCGCACGCTCGCGAGTCGTGCGTTGCGCGCGCGGCGGCGGCAGCGGCGCGATGGAGGCGGCAGTTCGCACGCGCGTTATCGGCCGGTCAGGAACGCGGCTTCACCGCGTGCGCAACGCGGTCGGCCGAAGAGCGGTCGCCGGGCAGGGTGGGCTGGCGCACACCAGCGCACACCGCAATTGCCACCAGACCAGTGACTTGCGACCGCCCGATCAGAATCAGGGCGAGATCGCCTCCGGCACCTCGGCGCCGGCTGCCTGCGGCGGCGTGGCCTTCGCCGCGGTCTGCATGAACGGCAGGCAGGCGAGGCACACGAGGCCGAACAACGCGTCCGCGGTGAGCGTGAGCGGATAGCCCCAGTGCTCCACCGCCCAACCCTGCCACGTCGCCGTGTACGCGATCACCCAGTTCATGAGCGCCATGTACGCGGTGAACTGCGTCGCCGCCACCTTGGGTGTGGTGACGTCCATGAACAGCGCCGAGCGGATGCCGTAGTAGAGCCCCTGGAACACGTTGTAGACGAGCACGCTCGCCCAGAACACCTGGACGAGCGGCACCGGCACGGCGGGGC
>DATLUU010000705.1:0-5886 GCA_035577885.1 Verrucomicrobiia bacterium | reverse complement strand
CGCTGGTGTTCGACAAGATCGTGGTCCCGGGGCCGTGGCAGCTGAACCCGACCGCGACGCTGCGGCGGAACACGCCCGACAACCTGTTCGACGTCATCCAGGAAACGCGCGCGGTGGGGGGCAGCGACTACTTCAGGGTGGAGGTCCCGTCGGGCGGGACCGTCAACGCCCCGCTGGCATTCACCCCGGCAGTCGTCTCGGGCAGCATGCCGGTGGACGCCCGGCGCTGGGGGCCGCTGTCGCAGTCGTTCGATTACTTTCCGACCTTCGAGGGGGTGACCAGGGCCTTGAACGTGCGCGGGTCCGGGTGGACGCCCGGGCTGCGCACCGAGCCGCCGATGCGGTTCAGCGAGACCTACCAGCTGGAAATGGACCCGCGCGGAACGGACTGGGTTCTGCAAGCCGTGTTGCCGATCGGCTTCTTTTATCAGTACCCCAGCGACGTCGAATCTGCGTCCTCGAGCTTCAGCGATCTGGCGACCATGCCGAACCGGGGCGGCAATCCGCCCTTCCTGCAGGGCTCGAATCTCGCGACGCTGATCGGCAACGTGACGGCGGGAGCGCGGATCACCATCGATCCTCCGCCGGCCGACTTCCGCGTCGCCACCGTGAAGTTGAATGCGGTGCCGGGTGGCGTCGCGATCTTCTGGACCTCCGGCCGCGCGAACTATCCGCTCGCGAACGGCGTGCTGTCGGTCGGGGGCAGCGGCCTGCAGTCGTTCAGGTTCGACGGCGTCTCCGCCGTCGGGCAAGCGAGGCTTCCGCCGGGGCGCTACGACGGCTCGACGCAGGCGTTCGACCAGGACTTCAATCCCTTCGGCGAGCCGCGCAGCCTCGACCTCGAGCCGGACGACGAGCTGACGGCCGACTTCGGCGCGCCGATGCTGCTGGGCGTGCGGCCGATACCGGGCGTGGCCGGCGGGCTCCGGCCGGTCACCGGCACCGTCACGAGCAACGACGCCACAGTGACCAGTATCCAGGTGCAGGTCAACAATGGCGCCAGCACCACCATCGTCGGGACAAGCGGCTCGTTCTCGCTCAACACCACCATCGGGACCGGGCCGCTGACCATCGTCGCGCGTGACAGCTCCGGCCGGACCACGACGCTCAAGCGTTACTTCACGACCATCACCGGCCTGCTCGCGCCGGCGGCGGGGTCCGACCTGGTCTCCCAGGGGCTGGACCTCAACGTCTTCCAGAACTCCTTGTTCTTCCCGCCCCTCTCGTCGACCTTCTTCCAGATCCCGCGGGTCATCCCGCTCAAGCTGACGGGTTCTCTGGGTGGCGCGCCCGTGACCAACGCCAACGTCACGACGCCGCCGCAGGTGACGGCGGTGCTGTTCCCGTTCTCGGGATCGGCGCCGACGCCGTTGAAGCCGACGGGCGGCGAGACCGTGTTTCACTACGACACCAAGGGCGCGGCGTGGGTCTGCAACCTCGGCACCGGGGGCCTGACGCCGGGGCCCTACGTCGTCCAGATCCGGTTCTGGGACGGCCGGACCTTGGAGGCCGCCCTCCAGCTCAAATGAGCGGACGGCGTCGCCTGGGTCTGGTCGCGGCCGCTGCCGGCGTCGCGCTGGTCGGGTTCGTAGTCGCGCGGCGCGGTGACGTGGAGCCGCGCTCGCCTGCTCACGGTCGAGCCGCGCCGCCGGCAACGCCGGCGTCACGCGCGGCGGCGCCGCCGGCCGCTACCGCGCCGCTCCCGCTGCCGGCGCCGACGTCGGTGCCGGACCCGGCGCCCCCGGCGCTCACGACGGTGGGCGCCAAGCGCGCGCTGGCAGCCATCGCCAAGAACGAGCAGACGCGCCGAATGTACGTGCGTTTGCAGCCGCTCGGCCTGTCGCCCGAGCAGCGCGAGCGCGTGGTGCTGATCCTGGGCGCGCACGCCTTGCGCCGCCCCGTCCAGGAGAGCCCTACGCTGCAGGCCCTGCGCGCCAGCGGCCGCACCGGTCGGCTCTCCGACGAGGAGGTCCAGCACATCCGCGACGAACAGCAACAGATCGCGGACCGCGCGCTGCGCTCGTTCCGTCCCGCTTTGGCGTCCGTTCTCACGCCCGCACAGCTCGCCCAGGCGGGCCTCGGCGCAGAGGGCCCGTCTCTGTAATCATCCCGATGATTACCTCAATTCGGTTCGCCAATCTGCGTGAAAGCAGGCGGCGCGTCACGCAATCTGCGTGACCGCGCGATGATGGATCGCTCGAGTTTCCCCGTCGGACAGCGGTGTCCAGAGCGGCACGATCGGTGCACAGTGGCCGAGCATGAAATCCCGTCGCGCTCCAGACTTGCACAGCACGACCGATCTTGGGATCGTGCGGCCCATGCTCACCGGCGCGCTCGTCCCGCGGGTGGTGCAGTTCCTCGTGCTGCTGTCCGCGCTGGTGCACCTGGGGGCAGGATGCGTCTCCCCGAGCGTGGTCGCGTGTGGCGACGGCTGGGTCTGCCCCGCGAACACGCGCTGCGAGGAAGGGAAGCATCGCTGCATCACGCCGGAGGAGGATACCGCCTGCGACAATCTGAACGACGGCGACATCTGCCTCCTCACGGACACGATAGGCGTCTGCACCGGCGGCGCGTGCCAGTCCAAGGCGCTCGAGTGGGAACAGCCTGCCGCTCTTCCGGTTCCGTCTTCGCGCGGTGGCCACGCGATCGCGTCGCTCGGCGACAAGGCCGTCATGTTCGGCGGCACCGCGGGCTTCAGCGGCATTGCAGACGACACCTGGGAGTGGGACGGCAGGAAGTGGACCGAGCTCGCTCCCGCGGCCAGTCCGCCCGCGCGCGCGAATCACGCCATGGCCGCGCTGGGGAACAAAGTGGTTCTGTTCGGGGGCGACGCCGCGCAGATTCCGGGCCTGCCCGCTCCGAGCCTCGGCGACACCTGGGAATGGGACGGCGCCACGTGGACCCAGGCCGCGCCGCTTGCCAGCCCTCCGGCTCGCACGCATCATGCGATGGCGACGCTGGGAAACAAGGTTGTCCTGTTCGGGGGCACGCCGACCGCGTGGTCCTTCTCAACTGTGCCTCCCCTAGACATGCAGGTTCCGGCGGGCGAGGGCGACACCTGGGAGTGGGACGGCACGACCTGGACCAAGGCGGTGCCGCTGACCAGCCCCCCCGCGCGGGTGAAGCACGCGATGGCGACGCTCGGGAACAAGGTGGTGCTGTTCGGGGGCGAGGGATTGAACGGCCCGACGAACGACACGTGGGAGTGGGACGGGACGACATGGACCAAGCTCGCGCCCCAGACCAGCCCGCCCGCGCGCATGAATCACGCGATGGCGTCCCTTGGAGACCGAATCATTCTGGTTGGAGGCGAGTCAGCCAACGGAGGGATCGGCGATACGTGGGAGTGGCGCGGCGTCACCTGGAGGCAGGTTGGGCCGGGACCCGCAATGATTACCGACCTCGCGATGGCGACCCGAAACGGAGCAATTCTCGCATTCGGCGGATACCCGACCACATACCGCGCGCCGGGTAGGCCCGACCCCACCGGCGCGGCCGGCGCGGGCGACAATACCGGCGCGAGCGGCGCGGCCGGCGTGGGCGGCCTCGCCGGCGCGGGTGGCTCGGACGGCGCGGCCGGCGCGGCCGGCGCGGACGGCAAGGCCGGCTCGGGCGGCGCGGCCGGTGCGGGCTCGGGCGGCAAGGGCGGCGTGGCGGGCGTGGGCGGTGGGCCGGCGATGAACACTACGTGGGAATGGGACGGCGATGTCTGGTTAACGCGGGCGGTTTCACCGACGTTTAGTTCCTTCGACACCCCCTCGATGGCGATGTCGGGCGGCAAGGCCGTGCTCTTCGGTAGCACCGTTGGAACTTGGGATTGGGACGGCGACGCCTGGACGGCCATCGCGCTCGCGGGAACCGACCCTCATCAGCGCATCGGGCAAGCGATGGCGACCCTGGGAGACAAGATCGTCCTCTTCGGTGGCTGCTTCCTCGATTACTGCGACTCGCAACTGCTGGCCGACACGTGGGAATGGGACGGGGCGCGCTGGTTGTCACCCACCACCACCGCCAGCCCACGCGCACGAGTCGGTCACGCGATGGCAATGCTCGGCCAGAAGGTCGTCATGTTCGGTGGGACGAGCGATGCGACCTTGGTCTGGAGCAGCTCGCCGGCCGCAAGTGTCCCCTTCGGTGACACGTGGGTGTGGGACGGCGCCGACTGGACGAACCGCTCACCAGCCGTCAGCCCACCGGCGCGATGGGGTCATGCGATGGTCACGGTCGGCGACAGGGTCATCCTGTTCGGAGGCCAGGGCGCCGACGGCCCTCTGAACGACACCTGGGAATGGGATGGCGCGACGTGGACACCCTTGGCGCAAGCGTCGCCTCCACCAGCGCGCAGATCGCACGCGATGGCGCCGCTGAACAACAGCGCCGTCCTGTTCGGAGGCCGCGCCGCCGACAACACGTTGCTCCACGATACCTGGTTCTTCACCCGTGACACGTGGACGCAACTGATCCCGCCGACGTACCCGCCTGCGCGAGCGGGGCACGTGATGGCGAGCGTGGCGGGCTCGCTCATGCTCATCGGTGGCAACATGGGCGCTTCCGACATGTGGCTGCTCAAGGCGCCCCTGCCGTAAATGCTCCTCGCGAGAAAACTGGTAACCGTCGTCGGAATTCTGCTCGGCGCAATGGCCCTGCCGGCGGGCGTGCGGGCCGCCCAGGACCAGGGGGGTGGGGCGGTCAGTCGGCCATGGGCCGAGGGTGTGCCGCAGGACCAGCAGGACCAGGCGCTCGGGCTGTTCAAGGAAGGCAACCAGCTGTTCGAAGGTTCGCAACACGCGGCCGCGCTGGCCAAGTATCGCGAGGCGCTCAAGCTGTGGGAGCACCCTGCGATTCGCTACAACACCGCCGTCGCCCTCATCAACCTCGACCAGCCGCTCGCGGCGTTCGAAGACCTCGAGCGGGCGCTGCGCTACGGCGACGCCCCCCTCGGCGCCGACACGTACCAGCAGGCGCTCACGTATCGCAAGCTTCTCCTCGGCCAGCTCGCCGAGCTCGATGTGTCCTGCGTCGAAGCGGGCGCCGAGATCACGCTGGATGGTCAGCTGTTGTTCGTCGGTCCGGGCGAGGCGATGCGCCGCCTCTTGCCCGGGTCGCACCAGCTGGTCGCGCGCAAGCCGGGATTCCTGACCGAGACCCGCTCGCTCGTCTTGCTGCCCGGGAAGCCGTCGCAGGAGCAGGTCGTCCTGCGGGACTTTCGCTCGCTGCCCACCAAGACCGTCCGGCGCTGGCCGGGGTGGAAACCGTGGGCCGTCGTCGGCGGTGGCGCGTTGCTGGCGATCCTCGGCGTGCCGGTCATCGTCGATGCCGTGAACAACGTCCACTCCTACGAGGCCGAGGTCGCGCGCTCGTGCAGCACCGGCACGGCGTGCGCCCCCGGTACGCTCTCGCCGGCCGCGGTCGACGCGCGGGATCGGAGCCGCGTCGAGAACGTGGTCGCGATCTCGCTGTTCAGCGTGGGCGCTGCGGTCATGGCGACCGGACTATCTCTCGTGTTCCTCAATCAGCCGCGCGACGTCCCTGTGGAGGAGCCCTCACGCGCATGGCTGGCACCGATGCTCGGACGTGGCCAGGTCGGCCTGCAGCTGGCGATCTCTCGCTGACGCGACGGCGTCGGGCTAGGCTCGTCGCGTGAAGACCCTGATCGACCGGCTCGCGAGCCCCGCTCCCGATCTCTGCTTTTACGGTCTGGCGCCGCCGAAGCTGGGGACGGATCCCGCCCGCCTGGCGGCGATCGTGGAGGCGCAGACGACCCGATTGCGGCAGCTCGCCCCGGACGCGCTGGTCATTTATGACCTGCAGGACGAGTCGGGCCGGCAAGCCAGCGCGCGTCCGTTCCCATTTCTGCCCACGATCCCGCCCGCGGTGTACGCCTAC
>DATLUU010000704.1:0-8401 GCA_035577885.1 Verrucomicrobiia bacterium | reverse complement strand
GAGCGTCAAGACGACGTGTCGGCGGCGGAGGCGGAGGGGCTGGCGAGCGGCGGCGCGGCGTGGAGCGAGTCGCGGCGCACCGCGGTCCTGGCCGGTGCGCGCAGGGAGTCGCGATGCGCGGTGGCCTTCGCCGGTGCGCGCACGGAGTCACGGTGCGCGGTGGCTTTCGTCGGCGCGCGCAGGGAGTCGCGATGCGCGGTGGCCGGTGCCGGAGCGTGCGACGAATCACGATGCGCGGTGGTCTTCGAGGCCGTGGTCTTCGCTGTCGCGTGCAGCGAGTCGCGGCGCGTGGTGGTCTTCGCCGACGTTCGGTGCAGCGAGTCGCCCGGCACGGGCCTCGCACCCGCAGCAGCGATGGCGCCCGCACTCGCGGCGGATCCCTTCTTTGGAGGCGTCGGCTTCGCGGGCTCCGGCGCGGGCCCGGCCAGGTCGGCGAACAGCATCACCGCCTCGCCGATGCTCGGACGGCCGGCGCGCGCCACGAACGCGCTCACGTGCGCGGAGGGCTTGGGGCTCCCCAGCACCTCCTCGCAGGCTGCGGTATGGAACGCACGGCGCAGCGGGCCCGGGCCGGTGCGCACGCCCAGCGCGCGGGCGCGGCCCAGGTCGTGTGCCATCTCGGACCACTCGATCTGCTGCGCGGGCGAGGCACCGGTGTGGTCCCTGCCTTCCCAGAGCATGCGCGCCGCGACCAGCGAGTCGCGCAGCTCGAGCGGCGAGAGCGCGGGGTCGAGCGCCGGCCCGCGCACCGCGGCGGCGATCATCCGCCACCACGCCTCGTGCGTGAGCGGATCCTCGCCGCGTGAGCCCGGTGCGATGAGCCCTGCGCACTCCGCCCACTCGAGGCAGGCTTCCTGCCCGGTCGTGTCGGCGCGATAGGTGGGAAGCCGCGCGTCCACGAACGCGAGCGGGTCCTCGACGCGCGCGAACTCCCAGCGCTCCGCGGGATCGCGCGCGAGGCGCACCTCGAAGTGGAGATGCGGACCGGTCGCATGCCCGGTCTCGCCGACGCGGCCCAGCACCTGGCCGGCCTGCACGCACTGGCCCGCCCTGACGCGCGGCGAGTACTCGCGAAGGTGCGCGTACACCGTGTAGGCGAGCACGCCCTCCGGCAGCCGGTGCGCCAGCACCACGTGGGTGCCGTAGCCGCCGTGCTCGCCGTGGTCCTCGACCGAGATCACCACGCCCGAGCTCGCAGCGCGCACCAGCGCGCCGGAGCTGCCCGAGCCCAGGTCCGCGCCCTGGTGCGAGGCGCGCTCGCCCTCCCAGGCCACGCCGCGCACGATGAAGAACGGCCCCGGCGTGCGCGGCCGGTCCTCGTAGACCTGGTACGGATCGCCCACGGGCATGCGGAACGCGCCGCTCGGAGCCCAGTGCTCGCGCGTGCGGGCGTCCATCGGCAGCAGCCCGCCGAGCATCAGCGACGCCACCAGCATCCCTGCCGGGGCGCCGAGGATCAGCGGATCACCACGAGTCGGCCGCGTGCGGTGCCGTCCTGCACGCGTGCGAAGTAGAGTCCGGGAGCGAGCGACCGCGTGGCATCCGCGGGCAGCCGTGCGCGCCCGGCGGCTTCGGCGCGGAACTCGGTCACGCGCCGCCCGGCGGCGTCCACCAGCTCGATCCACGCGCCTTCGACGACCGCGTCGCCGCGCAGCTCGAGCGCCTGGCCCGCACGCAGCGGGTTGGGGCCGGCGGTCAGCGCCAGCGGCGCCGGCGCGGGCAGTGGATCGACGGCCGTGACCAGGGGGCCGTCCAACATGCGCACCCGGTCCCGCAGGCGTTGCTCCGATCCGTCGAAGCCGACCCAGGTCACGTCGACGTTCCCCCACGAGGTGGGCAGCAGGTCGATGCCGCGGGCACTCACGTCGCTCCCGTCCGAGACCTCGGTGGCGCGAACGTCCCAGCCGAGCACCGGTCGCCAGCGTTTGTACCGCACCTGGACGCCGGTGGGTACCACGCGTTCGTAGGCGACGTGGATGCCCCCCGTAGGATCGACCGCGATGCGCGGGTTCTGAAGGCCGTTCCCGAGCGCGTCGAGCGTGGTGTCGCGCGGGGTCGGCCGGCCCGTGAGGCCCCGCTTCTGGAAGTGGATCTCGCTGCCGCTCCCGGGGTTCACCTGCCAAACCGAGTAGAGCACCCCCGAGCTGTCCACGGTCGACGACACCGCGGGCTGCGAGTACGCACTCTGCGGCCCGAGCCGGAACCGGGTGGAGAGCCCGCTGTCGGGATGGAAGCGGCAGGCGTAGATGATGTGGGTGCCGCTGCCGCGGTCGGGCCAGACCAGGTAGGCGTGCCCGTTGCCCGCCGCGGTCACCGTGGGCGGCGCGGGGACGTCGCTGGGCACGGTGACCGTGGTGGGTACGCCATAGGGCGCGTTGTAGAGGAACTGGATGAAGCGCAGCGTCATCACGCCGTCGATGACCTCGAGCCACGTCAGGTAGACACGGCCCTTCGCATCGGCCGCGATCGCGGGCGCCAGGCACTCGCCGCCGGTGGTCTGGAGCAAGCGGGGGGTGCCCCAGCGCCCGAGGATGCGGGCGCGATAGTAGAGCCGCCCCGGGCCATTGCCGCGCTCGATCCACGCCACCGCGAGGTTGTCGCCCTCGATGCGCGCGAGCGTCGGCTCTTCGGCGCTCCCCGAGCCGCGATCCACGACCACGGCCGGTCCCCAGGGCTGGAGCCAGGGACGCTCGCGAAGGACCACGGCAGTCCTTCCCGCCACCACCTCGCTGGAGACGATCCACGCGCGTCCCGCGGGCGAGACCGCCGCGCGCGGGGCGGGATTGAACGCGATCGCCGGCTCGCCGGCGCCGGCGGCGAGGTCGCGCGGCGGCTGCCAGCCGGGTGCGCGCACCTGGAGCCGGAACGTCACGTTGCGCCCCACGCGCGCCACGTTCTCGAGGGCGATATTCGTCGGCGCGCCCGTGAACGTGCGCGTGGAGGGGAGGGTGAGGTCGTCGGCGTGCGTCCGCCGCGCCGTCCCCGGGAACGGGTCGCTGGCGTCGCCGCGGTTCAATCCGTAGTAGAGGTCGTAATTGCCGTCGGCCTCGAGGATGCGCATGCCCGGCGTGGGACCGGTGTTGATGCGGTTCGAGGCGATGCGCTGCCCGATCATCGCCTCGTCGATCTGGTGCACGACCAGGCCGTCGTTCGGGAGCTTGCGATCGAAGCTCTCGCGCACGCGGTTCTCGAGCAGGAAGTGCTCGGGCGAGTCCTCGCCCTGGAACCAGAACTCGATGAGCGGGCTGCCGTCGGCGAGCGGCGCGAGCGTGATCGTCGTGTCCTGCGTCGGCCGCACGCGGTTCACCCAGCCGAGGAACAGCGAGCACCAGGCGCCCATGTGGGAAGGGGACTCGGGCGAGAGGCCGTCGCCACCGTAGGCGCCGCTCGACATCAGCGACCAGTTGCCCGGCCCCGTGTTCGAGGCGCCGCCCAGGACCGAGGTGTCGTAGAGGTCCGGGAGCCCGAGCGTGTGGCCGAACTCGTGGCAGAAGACACCGATCTCGTTCAGCTGCCCGGCATGCTGTCCGGAGAGCTCGGGCAGCACGGTGAAGCGGTCGACGCGCATGTGCTGCGTGGTCGAGCCCGGGACCAGGTCGTTGCAATCGGCGGGCGAGCCGTTGCTCCAGCCCGCCGTGGCGCGCGAGGTGACCGACCACAGGTCGCGCCGGTTGCCGGTGACCTCGCCGCCGGGACCGGCGTGCACCAGCCACAGCATGTCCACGTAGCCGTCGCCGTCCAGGTCGAAGCGCGAGAAGTCCACGGTGCCGTCGCAGGCGGTGATCGCATCCCTGAACATGCCGTAATCATTGTTCGGCGAGCCCACCGCATTCACACCCCACGCGTCCGCCGCGTAGTAATTGCGATCGTGCGGCAGCCGCACGGTGGCGACGATCTCGCCGCGCACGCGCATGCGGCGTCCCGAAACCCAGCGGTAGTACTCGTACATCGAACCGGTGGGCTCGGCGCCGGTGGTGTCGAACAGCCGGCGCTCCAGCTCGGCTTTCGTGTGCACGAGGGCGCTGTCCGTGAACTCGATACGGATGATGGGGATGAACCAGTCTTCGCGCGCGGCGCTCGTCTGCAGCCCGGTGGGGTGCGCGGGCACCGCGAGCAGCCCGCGCGCGAACGCATCGGCGAGCTCGGGCGCGACGGGCCCTGCAAAGGGGGGCATGGTCGCGCGGGCCGGTGAGTGGAGCAGGATCGCCAGCGCGGGGACGAGCCACGTCGTGGCCCGGAGTACGGCGGATGTTCTCACTTCGGGAAGCGTACCTCGGATCCCGGAAGGTGGGCGGCCCGGCCCAGCCCACGCCTGTGGGTTCACTGAATTGGGGACCATCGGACGGGCTGTCGTCAAGCGCCGAAAACAAACGGGGTATTCCCATGGCGCCCCTGGCCCGTCATCGGCGCGAGGTGTGCTAGTTTTGAGTGCAAGGTGATCGCCATGTTCCGCAGGTCCCGGATCCTGCTCCTGATGGCCCCCGCCGCCGTGGTGACCTGGGCCGCCGCTGCCGCCGCGCCGGACCTTCCCACGCTTCATTCCTTGGGGCCGCCGTCGTTCACCGCGGACCTTGCCGTGGCCGTGGACTCCACTTCGCGCGCCCGGGTGAAGACGATGGTGAGCATCCCGTACCCGGAGCTCAGCTGGCAGCGCGCCGGCGACGGCTACTCGGCCGGCGCGGCGTTCGTGGTGGAGCTGGTCCCCGACAAGGGGCCGAAGCGGCTCTACGGGGACTCCTGGGAGAAACGCATCCTGGTGCCCGACTACAACTCCACCACGAGCCATCGGAACCAGCTCGTGGAGACGCGCGAGTTCGAGGTCCCACCCGGCCGCTACGACGTGAAGGTCAGCGTGCGCGACGTGCGGGCGCTCGCCGAATCCGAGGTCCGCGACCGTCTCGAGGTGCGCGACCTCTCCGCCGTGCCCGTGGGGTTCGCCGACCTGGAGCTGGGGCTGATGGACTCCACCGGCGCGTTCGTGCCGTTCCCCTCGCGCGAGTTCGGCTTCAACTCCGGCGCCATCGCCGTCCGCGCCGTGCTCGTGGACCGGAGAGGCGGTGGCTGGCCCCGGCAGTACCGCTACCACTGGCGGGTGGTGGATGAGGGTGGCGCGGCGAACGCGCAGGGGGACACCACGGTGTCGATGACGCGCTTCGCCCAGCCGATCGTGCTTCGCCCGCCGCATGCGGACCTGTTCATCGGTGACTACACGTTCGAGCTGGAGATGCGCGAGGGCAAGACCGCCTGGCGCACGTCACGCACGTTCAGCGTCGAGGAGAGCGGCCCGCCCCACGGGCGCGAGTTCGACCAGATCCTCGAAGCGCTCGCCTACATCGCCGATCCCTCCGAGGTGGACGCCATGCGCGGCAAGTCGGCCGAGCAGCAGGCGACGATGTGGGACGCGTTCTGGAAGCGGCGCGACCCCACGCCGGACACGCCCCGGAACGAGTTCCAGATCGAGTTCTTCCGGCGCATGCGCTACTCCGAGCAGCACTTCCTGGGCTTCGGGCCGGGCTGGCGCTCGGACATGGGGCGCAGCTACATCCGCTACGGCCCGGCGGACCAGATCGAGCAGCGGCAGGCCACCTCCGGCCAGCCCGGGCTCGAGATCTGGTACTACAACCAGCCCTACCGCCGGCTCGTGTTCGCGGACCGCGAGGGCTTTGGCCGCTTCACCCTGCTGAACCCCCAGGGCGAATGAGGGCCGCGCACCCGACCCACGGGGTGGTCTCGCTCCCCGTGCTGGACGTGCGCCCCGAGCCCGCCCACGCGGCCGAGCTGGTCTCGCAGCTCCTGATGGGCGAGACGGTGAGGGTGCTCGAGCGCTCGCGCGATGGCGGCTGGCTCAAGGTGCGGAACGAGGCCGACGGCTATTCGGGCTGGGTGCGCGCCTGGGGCGTGGTGCCGGCCACGGCGACGCGGGTCGCGCGCTGGCGTGCGCTCGCACGCGGGCGGATCGGCGCCCCCATGGCGCTGGTGCAGGCCGGGCGCGGGACCGGTGCGAGCGTGTCGCCGGTGTTCTTCGGCGGCCGGCTGATCGCCAAGCGGGCTCAACGGGGCTGGAGCGCGGTCGAGCTGCCCGACGGCCGGCGCGGGTTCCTCGCCGCCTCGGCGCTCGCGGGCAGCAGGCCGCCCGGGCTCGAGGAGCGCATCGCCACCCTCCTCGGCACGCCCTACCTCTGGGGCGGGAGGAGCCCGGCGGGCTACGACTGCTCGGCATTCGTCCAGCAGGTGCTGCTCGAGCAGGGGGTGAGCCTGCCCCGGGACGCGGCCGACCAGTGCCAGCGGAGCCGCCCGGTCACGAATGGGGAGCGGGCCGGAGACCTGGCGTTCTTCCGCCGGCCCGGCGAGCCCGCGAGCCACGTCGGGATCGCCCTCGGCGGAGGCTATTTCGCGCACTGTCGAGGGCGCGTGGTGGTGGCCTCTGTCGATGACGATAACCCATTATACGACAAGGAACTGAGGCCTCAGTTCATGGGGTGGTTCCGGGCTTCCAAGAGTCGATGACCGTGGGGTCAGTAACTTCTTTCGAGTCGGGGCATTGACCTTGACACCTCGCGGCCTTTGTCCCTAACTTCCCCGCCGGACGTGCAGCAGGGCCCTTGATTCTGTTGAGGGACGCACCCTGGCTCAACAACCTGGCTCCTTCACACGGATGAGAAGGAGCTTTTCGCATGTCCGGTAGTTCCAGTCGCGAAAGGAGGTGGGCTACAGGATCCACGTGTTGGCCGGCGGGCTCCGTCCCAGACGCCGGGGCATCGAGGTCGTAGCTCCTACCCCTTCCGCAAGGAGGCATCACCCTTATGCATAAGCGCATGACCCGTATCCTGAGTGCCATCAGCCTGCTCGTCGTCATCCCCACGGTGGCGTTCGCGTCCTCGTCCCGAGTGGCGGGGCTGAACGTGCCGGGCGACTACATCAAGGACTACACCGGCATGTTCACGTACGTGTCGGGCGTGAACACGGTTGGCAACCTGGTCTACACCGAGCCCAACACGGGCAACGAGGCCCTGGGCGCCGTCCTCGGTAACCTGTTCGAGGGGCGCATGGGCACCTGGGCGATCCACATGCGGCGCTTCAGCCCCGCCCTGGGCCAGTCCATGGCCGGCAACCCGATCGCCACGACCGGCCTGCTCGGGGTCCAAGATCCCAACGTCAACGGGGAGGCCCTGGACCTCATGTGGGGCCACAAGATGGGCAGCGGCAACCTCGGCCTCCGCTACAACCGCTCCTTCATCTCGAACGAGGTGACGGCAGGGACCTCAGAGGGCAACGGCAGCAATGCCCGCAACAACTGGGGCCTCGGCGCCGGCTTCGGCTTCCAGATGAACCCCAACACCGACGTCGAGATCGCGGGCGACTTCCAGAACCGCAGCTTCAAGGGCTCGACCTTCAACACGCCGGACGCCGCGGCGGACAATGGTGGCAGCACGTACCTGGTGGCGGCACGCGCCTTCGTCAAGGGCGGCGCCAACGTCATGTGGGTGCCGGTCGGCCGCATCTACTCTTTCGACCTGTCGGAAGTCAGCAATGCTGCCGTGAACACGGATCGGAAGCTCTCGGGCTGGGAGGTCGGCGGTGCCGGCAACTGGTCGATCGGCTCCGATGACCTGTTCGTGCTCGGCTTGAACGTCGTGGGCAACCACTTCGAGCAGACCGTCGGCGCGGGCGCCAAGGACGAGACCAATGAGACGTTCTACCCGAACGCGTTCGCGGGTATCGAGACGCACGTCAACAGCTGGCTGACGCTGCGCTTCGGCGCCCAGAACGCGGTCCTGTACTCGATCAAGAACGAGCAGGGCAATCCCACGGTCACCCAGACCATCAAGCAGCACGTGTTCTCGTACAACATGGGCGCGGGCGTGAAGCTCTCCTCGCTCATGCTGGACGCGACGCTGGCCCCCGGCTTCTGGAACAACCCCGTCTCGGGCGTGTTCAACAACGGCCTGGGCGGCGCTCCGTTCCCGCGGGTTTCGGCCACGTACTCGTTCTGATCTCGTAGTCTCGCTTCAGCAGGCAGGCCCGGGGGCGCTGATCGTGGCGCCCCCGGGCCTTTTCATGCCCCCCCGGGCCCCGCCCGTGGCCACGAGCGCGCCACCAGCGATACCCGGATGGGTTTTCGGGGTTTGGATGGATTGACTTTTGTCTACTTCTGGACCTACGGTCAGATTATTGGGGCATCCCGGACGCAATGGGGCATCCCAATACTTTAACGGCCTCGCAGCGCTCACGGAGGGGCGTTCCCCGTCTCACGCACCGGGGACTCGGAGGTTCCGTCATGCAACGCGCAGTCTCTGCGCCATTGCCAGAACCGTTGCCTGTGCCGTCGTCCGGATCTGGCCAGGACCCGTTCGTGCCCGCGGAATCCGCGGTGCCCGGGCGGGTTTTTTCGTTCCCGAAA
>DATLUU010000703.1:0-3779 GCA_035577885.1 Verrucomicrobiia bacterium | reverse complement strand
CGCCGCTCTTCTGGCCGCCACCCTGGTCGTCAGCTCTTGCGGCCATTCTTGTCCCCCTTCTTCTGGTCGCCCGCCGCCGGCGTGGCGCCGGCCTTCGTCGGGTCGCCTGCGCTCGCGGTCGCATTGGGCGCCGGAGCCGTGTTCAGGCTGTACGCCGAGGCCGTGAACTCCGCCACGGTGCTGCCCGTGCCGTCGTTCTTCTGGTTCGTGGTCAGCTTGAGATTGGAAACGGTCACGATGCGGCGCATGTTCGCCAGCTCGGCGAGGAACGAGCCCACCGCGTGGTAGTCGCCGGACACCGACACCGCGATCGGCATCTCGGTGTGGAAATCGGACGGCTGCACGGCGCCGGGGCGGAACATCGTGAACGTGACGCCGGTCTGCTGGCCCGCGAGCGTGATCTTCCGCAGCAGCGTGGGCAGCTGGCGCTCCGTGGGCAGCAGCTCGGACGCCATCTCCCAGCGCTGGTGGAGCTGCTCGTACTCGGCCTCGAAGCGCGGCAGGTCCGCCACCGACGCGCGGGCGCGCGCCAGCTCGGCCGACTTCTGCTCGTACTGCGACTTGAGGTCCGCGATCTTCTCGCTGCCGCTGGGGAACGTCCACGACACGAGGTGGGTGCTGAAGTAGATACCGAGCGCGCCGCCGGCAAGGAGCATCGCCAGCAGGAGCTTCTGCACGCCCGGGCTCTTGATGTCGAACGTGGCCATGGTGCGGATCTCCTAGTTCGCGCTCTTGTCGGGGTTGACCGTGCAGCTGACCTGGAACTTCACGACGCTCTTGTCGGTCACCTGCCCGCGCTCGGCCACCGCCAGCTCGACGTTCGAGAACATCTGCGAGCGCTCGATCCGCGACATGAAATCCGACACGACCAGGTTCGAATAAGTGACCCCCTCCAGCTGAAGGTGGTTGCCCGCATCCTGCGAGACCCCGGTCAGCCAGAGGTGGTCTGGAACGCACCGAGCCAGCTCATCCATGAGCCGAACGCTCTGGGTACGCCCCTTTTCCAGTTTGGAGATGATGCCCATGCGCAGATCCAGCTCCGCACGCTCCTGCGCCAGCTGGTTGACGCGCGCGATCTGCGGCGCGAGCGCCCGGGACTCCGCATCGACCTGCTGGATCGACTTCTCCAGCCCGGCCTGACGGGTGCGCTGCGACATCGCGGAGCCGGCGATGACGAGTGCGGCGGCGCCGACGACGATCGCCGGCAGCACCATGTCGCCGACCTTGAGATCGACCGGCGCAGACGCCGACTTGCGCTTGGCCTTCTCCTCGCGCGGCAGGAGATTGACGCGGATCATTTCTTGTCTCCCTGGCGGCGCAACGAGAGACCGATGCCGACAGTGAGAAGGGGCGCCACCTTCATCACGTCCTGGCCCGCGAACAGGCCTGGGTCGTATTGGATGCGCGCCAGCGGATTCACCACCTCCGCGGGCACGTGGAAGCGACGGTTGAGGAAGTCGGTCACGCCGGGCGTGAGCGCGCTGCCGCCGCAGACGAGGATGCGGCTGATCGAGCCCGCTTCCCCCGCAGTGCGCAGGTAGGCCTGCGCGCGATCCAGCGCGGTGGCGATGCCCTCGCACGACTGCTCGATCACCGGCGTCACCTCGAGCCCCGGGCCCGACTCGCCGCGCACCGCGGCGGCGGCCTCCGCCTGGCTCAGGTTGAACTTGCGCTGCACCGCCTCGGTGAACGAGCTGCCGCCGACCTGGAGGTCCTTCGTGAAGTACGGCACGCCGGCCTGGACGATGTTGATGTTCGTCATCTCGGAGCCGACGTTGAGGATCGCCACCACCTCTTCCGGCGCCATGTCGTAGTTCGCCTCGATCGCGTTCTGCGCCGCGAACGAGTCGACGTCGACGATGATCGGCGTCAGGCCCGCCTCGCGGATCAGGTCGCTGAACGAGACCACCATGTCCTTCTTCGCCGCCACGAGCAGCACCTGCATCTGCTGCGGATCGTTCGGCGCGTTGCCGAGGATCTCGAAGTCGAGCGAGACGTCGTTGATGTCGTAGGGAACGTGCTGCTCGGCCTCCCAGTAGATCGCCTGTTGCGCGTCCTCGGGCGAGAGCTTGTTCATCGTGATCTTCTTCACGATCACGGCGCGGCCGCTCACCGCAGCGACGACGTTGCGGTTGCGAATGCCGCGCGACTCGAGCAGGTTCGAGATCGCGTCCGTCACCAGCTGACGGTCCATGATCTCGCCGTCGACGATCGCCTCGGCGAGCGGCTGCGAGATGCCCCAGTTCACGAGGCGGTGCTGCTTGTTCGCCTGCGCCTCGAGCTCCACCACCTTGACGCTGTGGCTGCCGATGTCCAGGCCCACGAGCGACTGCTTCTTGCCGAAGAACATGGAGGACTCCGTGAGGTGGTGCTGGTCCGGATCCGTTCGCGCGACGCGCCGCGCGGCGGGCTCGCGGATCAAGTACGTGGGAAGCGAACCCGGTATGCACCGGGCGTGCCTCACCTGACGCCGTGGTCATCGGACGTCGTGCGGAATTACTGAAGCGGGTTTTTCGCCCGCAGGAGACCGCGCCGGAGCCCCGGAACGGGTGGGTTCGCTCAGCGGATGATGACCGCTGGACTGCCCAGGCGCCGAACCGCCAAGTCCTGACGCCCCGTGGCGATAGCCCGCTCGATCCGCTCGAGCTCCTGGCTCGCGATGTCGCGCAAATAGCGATTGGGGGAACTCGCCCGCACCTGCGCCCACAATTGATAAGCCGTGAGCAGGTCACCGGAATTCTGCCGCGCCGATGCCGCGAAGCGCGCGGCGGCGGGCGGGCTCCCGGGCAGCCGCGAAGCCATTTCGAAGTACTCGGCCGCCTTCGCCAGGTCGCGCGCGCCCGGGCGCACGAAGTAGAGGAAACCGAGCTCGAACGCGAGCCTGCCGCTGCGCGGACGCCGCTCGAGCGCGTCGAGCATGAGTTGTTCGGCCGCGGCGAAGTCGCGGCCCTCCTGCGCCAGCGCGAACGCGCCGAAGATGCACGGGCTCTCGAACGACGGCGACAGCGTGGAGAGGATCTCGAACACGTGACGCATCTGCGTGAAGCGCAGATCGGTCATGCGATGCTCGCCGTAGTACTGCACCGCGCGCAGCCAGGCGAGGTCGGCCGCGGACTCGGAGTGGCCGAGCGTCGCGGGGATCAGCGCCTGGCCCGAAGGGTAATACGCCAGCTCCTCGAACGGCGCCGCCGCCGGCAGCGTCGCCGCGGCATGCGCCGCGAGCCCGCACGCGCCGGCGCCGAACAGGATCGCCGCCGCCCACGCCGTCGCCATGCGCCGGCGGATCGCGTCGCGGATCGGGGACGCCGCCGGCACCGCGCGCGCGATCACTTGAAGTCCCGCGACTCGAACGCCGCCGAGGCGAGCGACAGCACGCAGCCGCAGTAGAGCAGTGCGTACACGCTCGCGATCGCGAGGTGGGTCCACGAAGTGAGCTCGCCCGACGCGGCCAGCGTGCGCATGTTGAAGAGCGGAAGATTCGGCAACACGTTCGCCGTGCCCTCGAGCAGCATCCGGAGCGAGCCGGGACAGCGCGCGGCCAGGAGCCGGAGATCCGCGCACCACTGGCCGCCGAGGAAGAAGCCGAGCGTGTAGAGTGCGGAGAGGAGCGGCGTCGACAGTGCCGAGAACATCACGGCGAGCGAGTTGACCACCGCCAGCTCGAGCGTGGCGAGGAACACGGCCTCGGCGATCGACGGCGCGTAGGCCGGGTGGCCGAGCACGACGAGCATCAGCCACAGCGCCGTGCCGAGAATCGCCGCCACCGCTGCGAGCGCGAT
>DATLUU010000702.1:0-2283 GCA_035577885.1 Verrucomicrobiia bacterium | reverse complement strand
GGCTTCGCGCACGTCGTGCGCGGCCGCGCGATTCCGATCGCCGCGGCGCTCGCGGTGCTGGGGACGTGGACCGTGGCGGTGCCGCTCTACGTCGGGCGCGCACAGGCCGAGGCGGGGTCGTTCGTTCCGCCCGCGGAGCTGCTCGCGGCGCGCGGCACGCCGGGGGAGAGCGTGCTCCTGGAGCCGATCGGTTGGATCGGGTACCGGAGCGGGCTGCGCGTGCTCGACGAGAGCGGCCTCGTGAGCCCCGGGATCGCACGACGGCGCCTGCAGGGCCCGGGTTGGTACACCGACGAGGTGCGGCGCTCGCACCCCGACTGGCTCGTGGTGCGCGCGGACGTGCTGGAGAGCGGCGAAGCGTTCGCCGGCGCGGGGGCGCCGTTCCGTAGCGCCGCGGAGCGCGACGCGGTGCTCGCGGGCTACACGCTCGAGCTTCCGGCATCGAAGACGCGCGGCGGATCGTTTGCCGTATTCCGGAGGAGGGCGCCGTGAAGAACATCCTGATCGTCGTGGCCCTGGGCCTGCTGCTGCCGCTGCGTTCGTCCGCCGCCACGCCGCGGGTCGCGACCGGCTCGGATTCCGTCACGCACGTCGCCGGCTCGGGGTTCCGGCTCGTCGCCAATCCGTCGGGGACGCTCAACTTCCGCCTCTACGCCACGATTCGCTATCTCAACGAGAATGGACTCGACGACCACTACACCGACTCGTTCGGGCAGACGAAGCCGGTGAACACGCTGCACGACATCCAGGTGAACAAGGTCATCTTCTACTTCTACGGCTGGCTCCTGAACCCGAAGCTCCGCTACCTCACCTACGCGTGGACGACGAACTCGAGCCAGGGACTCTCGGCGCAGGTCGTGGTCGCGGGGAACGTCGAATACGCGTTCTCGGACCGGGCGACCTTGGGATTCGGAATCAACTCGCTGCCGGGCACGCGCAGCACGTCGGGCACGTTCCCCAACTGGCTGGCCGTGGACAATCGAGTCGTCGCCGACGAGTTCTTCCGGCCGTCCTACAGCACCGGCATCTGGATGAAGGGCACGCTCGCCCGGCAGTTTCGTTACCAGCTCATGGTCGCGAACAATCTCAGCCAGCTGGGTGTCGATGCGGGCCAGCTCGATAACGACCTCAGCACGTTCAGCGGCGACGTGTCGTGGACGAGCGCCAATGACTTCGGCAAGGGATTCGGCGACTTCGACCGCCACGAGCGCGTGGCCACGCGGGTCGGCGTGCACTACACGTACAGCGACGAGGACCGGCAGAGCCAGCCCGGCACCGAGGCGCCCGACAACACGCAGATCCGGCTCTCGGACGGCAACATCGTCTTCACCCCGGGCCTGTTCGGTCCGGGGATCAGCGTGGAGAAGGTCGCCTACCACATGAGCGCGATCGACGGCGGCGTGAAGTGGCACGGGTTCGCGCTGGGCGGCGAGGCGTACTTTCGGAGGCTCGACAACCTGCGCGGTCCCGGCGTCGGAGCGCTGTCGTTCGATCACATGAGCGACCAGGGCCTGTCCTGGTACGCGTCCGGCATGGCTGTCCCCAAGACGCTCGAGCTCTACGCGCGGGGCTCGAGGATCCTCGGCGAGCACGGCGATCCCTGGGACGCGCGCTTCGGTGGGAGCTGGTTCCTGTGGAAGAACCAGACGATCCGCTGGCACAACGAGGTGATCGTGCTCAGCCACTCCCCGGTCGGTGCGCTCAGCCTCCCGTACGTCGTGGGCGGGAACGGCGTGGTGTTCAACTCGAACTTCGAGATCAACTTCTAGCGCGCCCGCCATGGATCGGGCCCGGTCGCGAGCGCCCTGGCTCGCATGGTCCCGGCCCCCAACGAGTAAGCCGCCCGCCGCGCCCGTGACGCGCGGCGCACACCTGTGCTAAGGCTTCGCGTTCGATGACCCCCAACGCGGAGCGCGGAGCGCTCATCCTCGCCGGCGGGCGCGGCGAGCGGTTCTGGCCATGGAGCACGGCCTCGCGGCCCAAGCAGCTGCTGCCGCTGGCCACCGGCGGGCGATCGCTGCTCGCGGCCACGTTCGCGCGCGCCACGCGTTCGCTACCGGCAGAGCGCGTCGTGGTGATGACCGCGCGTGACCTGGTCGAGAGCTGCCGACGCGAGTGCCCCGGGGCGATCGTCGTCGGCGAGCCGATGGGACGCAACACGGCGCCGGCCATCGCGGCCGCGGCGGCGTTCTTCGGCGAGCGGGATGCCTTCGTGGTCCTGCCCTCCGACCACGCGATCGACGACGAGGCGGCGTTCACTGCCGACCTGGACCGTGCGTTCGC